>NZ_RYYF01000003.1:0-165952 GCF_004378955.1 Campylobacter sp. US55 | reverse complement strand
TAAGTGGTTGCAAAAGCATTGACACTTAAGAAAGTGACAATAGAAAGTCTAAACCAAAATTCTCTATACCCCCCCCCGTGAAGTTAAAAAGCTTAATAGCTGGCATAGATGTCCTTGAATATTGATTATTATATTTTAACTATTTAACATTATTTGTAAATATTATTAAAAGTAAGGGTAATTATAATTATAATATTCTTAAATATATTAATTATAAATAAAATATTTAAATAATATTAATAATAAAAAGTTATTTTTTAATTTTATTTTTATAATATATTTAATATTGTTAAAAAGCTTCATTAAATTAAGATTGGACGGAAATTTTAATATAAGCTAAAAAGCGATATCAAAGAATTTCCGTTGTATAATCTAATGTTTTTTAAATATAAAATATTTTTTAAGGTAAAGCGATGAAAATGCGTGTGTATTATGAAGATACTGATGCGGGTGGAGTGGTGTATCATAGTAATTATTTAAAATTTTGCGAGAGAGCAAGAAGTGAAATTTTTTTCAATAAAAAAGTAGATATTTTTGATGCGTCTAAGGGTCATTTTTTGCTTACAAAAGCAAATTGCAATTTCTTAAAACCTGCAAAACTTGGAGATATGATAGAGATTAAAACAAAAATTTTAGAAGTCAAAAATGCTTCTGTGGAAATTTTACAAGAAATTTATAAAGATGAAATTTTGCTTTTTAAAATGGAATTAACTTTAGCTTTTATTAAAAACGAAAAACCAGCTAGAATGAATATGCAGTTAAAAAAGCTCTTTGAAGAATTATTTTAATTCTTCAAAGCTTGCTTGTGTGCCTTGCATAAGCCGCACTTTGTAATCAACTTGAGAATTTTTGATTTTCTCATTAAATAAACTTTCGCTTTTTTTATTTAGGAATTCGGTATAAAAGTAATCAACTCCTATGCTAGAAGCATAAGCAATCCAGTTATAATCTATACTTTGATTAAAAATTTCATTAAGATAGACTAAGTTATCATCGTGGTTATTGATAGAATTAGCAATGATGAAATTTTCTCTATCTCCTTGTTGTGTTAAACTTAAAAATGTTGGATTATAGTTGATTTGAGTGGATAAAAGCACATAAGGATGAATGTTATAAATTCTTAGTTGAGAACTTGCTAGAGCTGTTTTGATCAATGGAGTGTTAAAAAATATTGAGGCATTATTAACTCCTCCTTGTGATCTTAAAAGCCTGCTAAAATCAAGCTTCTCGCCTTCTATGGTATATATTCTAGCATTATTATTTTGAGCAAGAATTCTTGAATTTAGATTGCTTGATAAGGCAGAACCATCGCTAAATATTGCGATATTAGCATTTGATTTGCTTAAAAGTGTGGCAATTTGAGCATCATAGTCAATACTTCCAAAAATAATATTTTGATTTGAAATTTGTATGTTGTTTTTATGGATAGTCGGTATGAAAATTTTCATATTTCCTGAGTAATTTTTCAACTCATTAGCACCTTTTAGAGTAAATCCAGCTATGGCATACTGATATCCTTGAGCTTGTGCTGCATCAAGTGCGGCTCGAATTTTATCATTATCTTCTGTACCGGTTAAAAAAACTTTTACTTTGATTTCAGCTCTTTGTCTTAAAAGATAGGCTATGCTTGAATTTATTATAGTATTTGAGTAGCTTTTTATGGTTTTTTCTGGGATAATTATCGCAAGTTTAACAGAAGTAATTTTTTGAACATTTTTTTCAAAATCAGTAATGGAATTTAATAATTTTACATAAACATTAGATAAAAATTGATCGTTTTGATCTACAAATTCACTTAAAAAACTGAGATACAATCTTGATTCTAAAAGATCAAAAAGACAGTTTGTGTTGCATTCTTGAACGCTTAATTTAGGATAAAAATTTTCAACAGGTTTTACATCGACTAATTTTTGCTCTTTTGCATTAAGCAAAAAGCAAGATAAGAAAAATATTAAAAATATTTTTTTCATAAAAATCCTTTAATTTTTTTTAAATCTTGTATGAAATTTTTTTCATAACTTGGATTTTTTTCTATAAAATCTAAATCATAACTTGGCATTATGAAAAAATTTTTATAAGCAAAAACTTCACCTTTTAAAATGTGATAATCTTTAAATCCCAAGCTTTTAAATGTGTATTCTCCTAGACAAAGCAAAAAAGCAGGTTGAATCAGTTTTAGTTCGTTCCAGAAAAATGGCAAGCAAGATTGTAGCGAAAAATCATCAAATTTTCCATTACAAAAACATTTAAATAAATAAGAAAAATAAAAATCTTCATCGCAAAGCCCTAAAATTTGATAAATATAGTGTTTTAATTTTTCACCTTTTTTTGAATTAAGTAAAATTCCACTTTCATTTTCACTCTTTTGCCCAAAAACATCAAGAATTAGCAATTTGGCATTTTTTATCTTAGGTTCCATAAGACTAAATTTTCTTGTTTTGGAAAATTGGCATAAGGTGCAAGATGAAACAAGTTGTTTTAATTCTTGAAAATTTTGTACTTGTTCAAAGTGGTTCATATGTGTATCAACAAACTTAAATCCCATAGCTTTTAAATAATAAAGACTTCTTATCATAAATCACACAATTTTTCTAAATTTTCTCCACTTAGACGATAATTTCTCCATTGTTTAAGATGTTTAGCGTTTAAACTTTCATAAAAATTAATACCTAAAATATTATCATTTAAGCAAACCCAGTCGAGTCTTTTTAAATTTTCTTTTTTGCAAATTTCTCCTAAAAATTTAAAAACAGTTTTTCCATAACCTTTTTTACGAAAATCTTCTCGTATATAAATATCTTCAAGATAAATTCCACCGCTGCCCCAAAAAGACGAAAAAGTATAAAAATAAATCATATAACCTATAGTTTTTTCATTTTCTTTTAACAAAAAAGCACGAGCAAATTTATTTTTTAGTAAAGAATGTTCTAGTTTTTCTTTCGTGCATTGAAGAAAATCTAACATATCTTCGTATTTTGCAAATTCTATGATCATTTCTTGTAAAATATCTAAATCTTCTTGTCTTAAATCAATAATTTTAAATTCTGACATTTTTAACCTTTTAAAAATAATTTCAAAATTTATCAAAAGAATTTAAAAATTACTCTTAATCAAAAGCAATTTATAAGTAAGATTAAGATAAAATACAAGTTTATTTTATAATTTTTTAAGGAAAAATCAAATGAAAAGAACTTATCAGCCGCATGGCACCCCAAGAAAACGCACTCACGGTTTCCGTGTTCGTATGAAAACTAAAAATGGTCGCAAGGTGATCAATGCAAGACGTGCTAAAGGTAGAAAAAGACTTGCTGTGTGAAAAATTTTGATAAATTTAGCACAAACGAGGAATTTTCATCTGTATATAAAGTAGGTAAAAAATGGCATTGCGAAGGTGTGATCATTTTTTATCTGAATAGTTATGAAAAAAAAATAGCAGTTGTTGCTAGTAAAAAAGTTGGAAAAGCAGTGATTAGAAATCGTTCAAAACGAATTTTAAGGGCTTTGTTTGCTAAGTTTGAAAGATATCTTCAAGATGGCAAATATATTTTTGTAGCTAAAAATGAAATCACTGAACTTTCTTTTTCTAGGTTAGAAAAAAATCTAAAATGGGGATTGAAAAAACTAGAATGTTTCAAATGATATGCCTAAAAATACTCCGTTTTTATCAGAAATTTTTAAGCCCTTTAAAACCCGCTGCTTGTAGGTATTATCCTAGTTGTTCTGAGTATGCGCTTTGGCAGTTTCAAAAAAAGAATTTTTTTCTAGCTTTTTTTTCTACTTTTTTTAGAATTTTAAGATGTAACCCTTTTTTTAAAGGGGGTTTTGATTATCCTAGAGTTTCTAAAAATTTTTATCCTATGAATTTATGTTTTAAGCCTATATTTTTAGCAAAAAAACAACTTTGTTTTTTATATATACCTTATAAAAATAAAAGTTTTTATCTTATAAAAATCATCTTTAAAAGGACAAATCAGTGAATAATTCAAATAATATTTTTCAGCAAAAGCGTATACTTTTAGCTGTTGTGATTTCTTTTTTATTTTTTGTTGTTTATGATTATTTTTTCATTCCAAAGCAACCTTTAAAAATAGAACAAAACATTACACAACAAAATCAACAAAACACAAGCATAAATAACACTCCTAATATACAAAATACCACCACAAATACTCCAAGTGCAGCTTTAGTTTCGCAAGATAGTGTGATATCTAAGGTTCAAAGCAAGCATTTTGAAGCACAAATTGACTCTTTTGGTAGAATTTCTGCTTTTTATTTGAAAGATAAAAAATACCAAAATGAGAAAGGAGAATTTATAAATCTTGTTAGCAAGGAAAATAGTCCTTATCCTTTAGAAATGCGTTTTAGTGATCCAAGTATTAACTCAGAGGCTTTTAAAATTCCTTATGTTGCTAACTCTAGCAATCTTTTTGTTGATGAAAATGGAAGTCAAGTTTTAAAACTCACTCAAAATCTTTCTGGATTGAAAATCGAAAAAGATATTACTTTTTATCCAAAAGGAAATTATGAGATAGAAGTTAAACTCAGCAAGAATGCAAATTATTTTATAAGTCCAGGATATCGTCCAAATATTGCCGTAGATAGTTATACAGTTCATGGTGCTTTGGTAATGGATAATAAAGAAACCATCGAAACTTATAAAGATGGAGATGTAGAAAAGGATGAAAGTGCTAATAATGTCGTAATGACTTCGGCTTTTGATAGATACTATGCAACTTTCTTTTATAATTTTGATAAACCTTTAAATGTGGCAATCAGCAAGGATGCTAATAAAAACCCTATAGTTTTTGCTTATAGTGATAATGAATTTAAAGCAGGGGGTTATATAGGTTCTAAAGAACATGTGATTTTAAGAAGTATAGATCCACGCCTTGAAGCAGTTGTTGAATATGGTTGGTTTACTTTTATTGCTAAGCCTATGTTTGAGTTTTTGAATTTCTTGCATCAGTATATAGGAAATTGGGGTTGGGCTATCGTTGTGATGACTTTAATTGTGCGTATTATTTTATTCCCGCTAACTTATAAGTCTATGATTTCTATGAATAAACTTAAAGATCTTGCTCCTAAAATGAAAGATATTAGAGAGCGTTACAAAGGCGATCCACAAAAAATGAATATGCACATGATGGAGCTTTATAAAAAACATGGTGCAAATCCTATGAGCGGTTGTTTGCCTATACTTTTACAAATTCCTATTTTCTTTGCTATTTATCGCGTTTTGCTTAATGCTATTGAGCTAAAAGCAGCTCCTTGGGCGTTTTGGATAGATGATTTATCGGTAATGGATCCTTATTTTATTTTGCCTATTTTAATGGGTGCAACGATGTTTTTACAACAGCTTATTACACCTATGACTATGCAAGATCCTATGCAAGCTAAGATTATGAAATTTTTACCAGTGATTTTTACTTTTTTCTTTATCACTTTCCCAGCAGGACTTACGCTTTATTGGTTTGTAAATAACCTTTGTTCTTTGGTTCAACAATGGGTTATCAATAAAATATTTGCTAAAGAACATCACAAAAAACAAGTGGAGCATGAAAAATGAAAATCGAAGCCATTGATCTTCAAAGTGCCTTAACAGAAGCTTCAAGAAGTTTAGAATGTTCTGTTATGGACTTAGAATATGAGATTATTCAGCATCCAAGAAAAGGTTTTTTTGGATTTGGAAGAAAAAAGGCAATTATAGAGGCTAAAGCAAAAAAAAGGATTTTGAAAAAAAATCCTAAAAAAGAATTTACAAGTTCAAAAAATCACAAACCAGAAACACATGAGCCAAAACAAGAAAACAAGATTGAAATAAAAAATGAAAAAAATAAAAGTCAAAAAGAAAAATACACAGTAAAAAGTGATGAAATTTTTGATAGTTTTCATCGAGAAAGCAAAGGAGTGCGTAATACTCAGGATATTTTAGATGAGATTCGTATTCAGCTTGCAAAACTTTTAGAAAGCTCCCAGTTTAAAATAGAGCTTAGTGAACTTAAAATGTATAATGAAGATTGTGTTTTGATTCGATTGGATGGGGAAGATGCTGCTTTGATGATAGGCAAAGAAGCACATCGTTACAAGGCTATTTCTTATCTTTTGCATAATTGGATCAATTTAAAATATAATCTTTTAGTACGCCTTGAGATCGCTCAATTTTTAGAAAATCAAATTCAAGGTATGCAGCTTTATTTACAAAGCGTGATTGAAAAAATTAAAATTCATGGACGCGGACAAACCAAACCTTTAGATGGGGTTTTGATAAAAATCGCTTTAGAGCAGTTAAGAGCTGAATTTCCAGATAAGTATGTAGGAATTAAGCAAAATAATGATCAAAGATTTGTTGTAATAAACGACTTTTTCAAAAAAGATGAGTGATACTATAGCGGCTATTGCCACAGCTCATGGTGTGGGTTCGATTTCTATTGTAAGATTAAGCGGTGAAAGGGCTTTAGAATTTGCCTTAAAGCTTAGCCACAAAACCAAACTCACCCCCCGCCATGCTACTTTTACAAAACTTTTTAATCAAAATAATGAAATTATCGATGAAGCTATAATGATATATTTTAAAGCCCCTTATAGTTTTACAGGGGAAGATATAGTAGAGTTTCAAACTCATGGAGGATTTAGTGTGAGTGAAGTTTTACTCGAAGAACTTGTGAGTTTAGGAGCAAGACTTGCTTTAGCAGGGGAATTTAGCAAAAGAGCGTGTTTAAATGGCAAAATGACTCCTTTAAAAGCTTTAAATATACAAGATCTCATACTTTCAAAATCTGCACTTGCAGCTAAAATTATAGCACGCAACATGCAAGGAAACTTAGGAGAACTTTTAGAAAAAATTCGCACAGATTTGGTTAAAACCTTGGCTTTTGTAGAAACTAGCATTGATTATGCTGATGATGATTTACCTTCTGATTTATTAGAACAAATTTCTACTATGTGTGAAGAAAATTCTAAAATTTTAAAAGAAATTTATACACTTTCTCAAAGCAAAAAAGGACTCATAGAAGGTTTTAAAATCGCTATTGTAGGTAAGCCAAATGTAGGCAAATCTTCGCTTTTAAATGCCTTGCTTTCTTATGAAAGAGCTATTGTTTCAGATATAGCAGGCACCACTCGTGATACTATAGAAGAGAGCTTTAAATTAGGAACGCATTTATTACGCATTATAGATACAGCGGGTATTAGGGAAAGTAAAGATGCTATAGAACAAATCGGCGTAGCTTTAAGTAAAAAAAGTTTAGAAGATGCAGATATTATTTTGGCAGTCTTTGATGCTTCAAGAGTGCAAGATAAAGAAGATGAGAAAATTTTTGACTTATTGGCAAATACTGATAAAAAAATCTTTTGGATTTTAAATAAAAGTGATTTAGAAAATGTTTTCAAAAATACTCAAAATAAAAATTTTATCAAGCTTAGTGCTCAAAAAGACATCACTTTGTTAAAAGAAGAATTGCAAAATTATCTTAATTCTTTTGATAGCGAAGGTATTATGGTAAGTTCTTTAGATCTTATTAATGCTTGTAAAATTTCAAGTGAAGCGATTTTTAGAGCTAAAGGGCTTTTAGAGGAAAGTTCTTTAGAACTTTTTGCTTTTGAACTTAATTTAGCTATTAATGAACTTGCAAGATTTACCAAAGATTTTCAAAGAGATGAAATTTTAGACGAAATGTTTGGTAATTTTTGTTTAGGAAAATGAAAGGATAAAAATGGATAAAGAAACCATAAAAGCACATAAAATCAGCGATGAAGAATATGCACAAATTTTAGAAATTTTAGGACGAGAACCAAATCTGTTAGAACTTGGGGTTATTTCTGCGATGTGGAGTGAGCATTGTTCTTATAAATCCAGCAAAAAATATCTTAATGGTTTTCCAACTAAAGCACCTTGGGTGATTCAAGGTCCAGGTGAAAACGCAGGGGTTATTGATATCGGGCAAGGTATGGCAGCAGTTTTTAAAGTAGAAAGTCACAATCATCCTAGCTTTATCGAACCTTTTGCAGGTGCGGCTACAGGAGTAGGGGGAATTTTGCGTGATGTTTTTACTATGGGTGCAAGAGTGGTTGCGGGGCTAAATTCTTTAAAATTTGGCGATATTCATGATGAAAAATGCGGCAAACATCAAAAATACCTTGTTAAAGGTGTGGTAAATGGAATTTCTCATTATGGAAATTGCATGGGTGTGCCAACTATAGGTGGAGAATGTGCTTTTGATGAGTGTTTTAATGGAAATATCTTAGTTAATGCCTTTGCTTTAGGGATTTGTAAAAGTGAAGATATCTTTTATGCTAAGGCTGAAGGTGTAGGAAATCCTGTGATTTATGTGGGTTCAAAAACAGGGCGTGATGGACTTGGTGGAGCGGTTATGGCAAGTGATAGCTTCAATGAAGAAAGCAAATCTTTGCGTCCTACAGTGCAAATTGGCGATCCCTTCAGTGAAAAACTTCTTATGGAGGCTTGTTTAGAGCTTTTTAAAACCGATTATATTGTGGGTATTCAAGATATGGGTGCTGCAGGGCTTACTTCAAGTTCTTTTGAAATGGCAGGAAGAAGTGGCAGTGGCATGAAACTTTACTTAGATAAAACTCCTATGCGTGAAAGCGGTATGACCCCTTATGAGTTAATGCTTAGCGAGTCCCAAGAAAGAATGCTTATTTGTGCGAAAAAAGGCTATGAAGATAAGGTTATAGAAATTTTCAAAAAATGGGATTTAGATGCTGTGGTTATGGGTGAAGTTACCAATACAGGAAAAATGGAGCTTTTTTGGCATGATGAGCTTGTAGGACTTATTCCTATCGAGCCTTTAAGTGAAAAAGCGCCGATTTTAAGCCGTCCTATAAGTGAGCCAAGGTATTTAAGTGAAATTAAAGACTATAAATTTGAGTTAAAATCAAGCGTTCAAGAGCTTTTTATACAAATGCTTCAAAATGAAAATATTAATAATAAAGCTTTTATTTATGATCAATTTGATTCAAGCGTGCAAACCAATACCATAAAAGCTGATGGAAAATTAGGTGCTAGTGCTATTCGTATCAAAGAAAATGGTGCAAGTGTGGCTATGGCTATAGAATGTAATTCACGCTTAAATTATGTAAATCCTAAAATAGGAGCAGCTTTAGCAGTAGCTTCTGCAGGAAGAAAAGTTGCTTGCACAGGAGCTAAGCCTTTGGCAATAAGTGATTGTTTAAATTATGGAAATCCGCAAAATCCTGAAGTGATGTGGCAATTTGCACAAGGTTGCGAAGGTATTAAAGAAGCTTGTAAAGAGTTAAATACCCCAGTAGTAAGTGGCAATGTTTCACTTTATAATGAAACTGAAGGCGTAAGTATTTATCCAAGTCCTACTATAGTAAGCGTAGGGGTTTTAGAAGATGCAAATAAAACCTTAAAAGCTAGTTTTGAAAAAGAAAATTTAAGCGTTTATCTTTTAGGTGAAAGTTTAGGAGAATTTGGCGGATCTATGGTAATGAAAATCCAAGATAAAAAAGTATCAGGAAGTCTTAAAGAGCTTGATTATAAAGCTGAACTTGCACTTTGGGATTTACTTTATAAAGCCAATCAAAATTCTTTACTTGAGTGTGCCAATAGCGTAGGAATAGGGGGTATTGCTATGACTTTGGCAAAAATGTTTGCTATTTCTAGTGTAGGTGCAAATTTAACAAGTGATTTTGATGATGAAAAAATGATTTTTGATGAGAGTGCAAGTCGTGCTATAGTAGGACTTAGCAAAGAAAATGAAGAAGCTTTTTTAAATTTAGCTAAAGAATTTGGAGTAAAAGCTTATAAATTAGGTGTGAGTACAAGCCAAAAACATTTTAAACTTGATAGCATTGAGTTAAGCAAGGCTGAACTTGATAAGCTTTATTTTGAAAGTTTTAAAGAGCAAATCCAATGACTTTAGTTTTAATTATACTCGTTGTTTTGGTGTTTTACTGGTATTATAAAACTTGGGGAAAACAGGATTTTTTAAACTCAGCTACAAAAGGAGCCAAAGGCTTTGCTAAGGGTTTTGCTCGTGGGGTTATGGAAGAAAGAATGGATGAGTTTAAAAGGCGTATGAATTACTATATTATCGCACTTTTGGCAAAAATTGCAAAAAGCGATGGCAGAGTAAGTGAAAATGAAGCTGAAATGATCAAAGATCTTTTAGATGCAAATGCTAAAGATGAAAAAGAAAGAGCTTTTTTAAAAGCAAGTTTTAACGAACATAAAGAAAATTTAAGCGATGCTTTTTATGTGGCAAAAGATTTTTTAAAAGAAGTGCCTTTACCTAAAAATGAGCGTTTTAATGTCTTGCGTGTGCTTGTTTTTATGGCTTTAATCGATGCAGATTTTAATGCTAAAAAGCGTGAAATTTTAGAGCAAATCGCTAAAGCCTTTGATATAGCAAAAAGCGAACTAGACGCTTTTATAGCAAGTCTTTCAAATTTAAAAAGTACTAAAAAAGAATTAAGTCTTGATGAAGCTTTTGCTATTTTAGAACTTCCAAATAATGCGGATTTAAATGCGGTAAAAAAACAATACCGCAATTTAGCAAAAAAATACCATCCTGATATTTTAAACGCAAACAATGTCAACGAAGAAGAGCTTAAAATCGGCGTAGAGAAATTTCAAAAAATCAACGAAGCTTATGAAAAAGTTAAAAAACATTTAGAAAGGTAAAAATGAGAGCATTACTTAGTGTGAGTGATAAAGAAGGCATAGTAGAATTTGGCAAAGATCTTGAAAATTTAGGTTTTGAGATTCTTTCAACTGGGGGGACTTTTAAGCTTTTAAAAGAAAATGGAATAAAAGTTATAGAAGTGAGTGATTTTACAAAGAGTCCTGAGCTTTTTGAAGGGCGTGTGAAGACTTTACACCCTAAGATTCACGGTGGGATTTTGCATAAAAGAAGCGATGAAAATCATATCAAACAAGCAAAAGAAAATGAAATTTTAGGCATTGATCTAGTTTGTGTAAATTTATATCCTTTTAAAAAAACTACCATCATGAGCGATGATTTTGATGAAATTATAGAAAATATCGACATAGGCGGACCTGCGATGATAAGAAGTGCAGCAAAGAACTATAAAGATGTGATGGTACTTTGCGATCCGCTTGATTATGAAAAAGTGATTGAGACTTTAAAAAAAGGTCAAAATGATGAGAATTTTCGTTTAAATTTGATGATAAAAGCTTATGAGCATACGGCAAATTATGATGCTTATATTGCAAATTATATGAATGAACGCTTTAACGGAGGTTTTGGAGCGAGTAAATTTATAGTAGGACAAAAAGTATTTGATACAAAATATGGAGAAAATCCACATCAAAAAGGGGCTTTATATGAGTTTGATGCCTTTTTTAGTGCAAATTTCAAAGCCCTTAAAGGCGAAGCAAGTTTTAATAATCTAACCGATATTAACGCAGCTTTAAACTTAGCTAGTAGTTTTGATAAAGCTCCAGCTATTGCTATAGTAAAACATGGAAATCCTTGCGGTTTTGCTATAAAAGAAAATTTAGTACAAAGCTATATGCATGCTTTAAAATGCGATAGTGTCAGTGCTTATGGGGGAGTGGTTGCAATCAATGGAACTCTTGATGAGGCTTTAGCAAATAAAATCAATGAAATTTATGTAGAAGTAATCATCGCAGCCAATGTAGACGAAAAAGCTTTAGCTGTGTTTGAAGGTAAAAAACGCATTAAAATTTTCACTCAAGAAAGTCCGTTTTTAATCCGCAGTTTTGATAAATATGATTTTAAACATATTGATGGGGGTTTTGTGTATCAAAATAGCGATGAAGTGGGCGAAGATGAACTTAAAAATGCCAAGCTTATGAGTCAAAGAGAGGCAAACAAGGAAGAATTAAAAGATCTTGAAATCGCTATGAAAATAGCAGCATTTACCAAATCAAACAATGTTGTTTATGTAAAAAATGGTGCTATGGTGGCTATAGGTATGGGTATGACAAGTAGAATCGATGCAGCAAAGGCAGCAATCGCTAAAGCTAAAGAAATGGGGCTTGATTTGCAAGGTTGCGTTTTGGCAAGTGAAGCCTTTTTTCCTTTTAGAGATAGCATAGATGAAGCAAGTAAAGTAGGGGTTAAGGCTATAGTAGAACCAGGCGGAAGTATAAGAGATGATGAAGTGGTAAAAGCAGCCGATGAGTATGGTATGGCGCTTTATTTTACAGGAGTAAGACATTTCTTACATTAAGTTTAATGGAATGTTATGTTTTTTACACATAATTCAATAAAAATTAAATAAATTATGTGTAAAATATTTCCGAAAAATTTTATTTTTAGGAAACTATGATGTTTAAAACTATAGGATTTAAGGTTTCTGCTGCAATTTTTGTGGTGTTGCTTATAAGTTTTATTGTAATGCAAGTGATTTTAAATTTGGATTTTACAAATACTGCCAATAAAATGAGCAGGGCAAATTTAGATACCGTAAGTACTTCTGTTTTTCAAACAATGAGAATGGCTATGAATTTAGGAGATCCTGAAAAAATTAAAGAAGCCATTGAAGATGCAAAAAGTATAGAGGGTATTAGTGATATTAAAATTTATCCTTCAAAAGATACTATAGATCTTTTTGAGATGAAAGCCCCTCAAATTTCAAATGATAAGTGTATTATAGAACAATTTTCAAATCCTAAAATTCAAGCTTTAGAAGAAAATGTAAATGGTGTTGTGCATTTAAGATTGATACGCCCTTTGATTGCAGATGAAAGTTGTGTTGCTTGTCATGCAAATGCTAATGTAGGGAGTGTGATAGGGGTTATGGATATATCGCATTCTTTAGAAGGTGTTCAAAAAGATATAAGTAAAACCAGTCAATCTTATATTATAATATTTACTATTGCTTTGATTTTTACCCTTTGTGTGGTTCTTTTAATGCTTAAAGTTGTTGTTGGAAAGCCTGTTTTAGAGCTTTTAAATCATGCTAAAGAATTAGCTCAAGGAAGTGGCAATTTAAAAGCTCGTATTTCAGTTAAAGGTCAAGATGAAATTGCTTTAGCTTGTGGATATATCAATCAATTTATCGAAAAAACTCACAAGGCAGTTAGCGGTGCAAGTCATAATTCAAAAAATGTAGAAAAACAAAGCAATCTTTTAAATTCAAATGCTATTTCTTTAAGTGATATCAGTTCACAAAGTCATAAGCAAATAGATCAAAGTTTTAAACTTGGTGCAAATGTTGGCAATGAACTTGGAGAACTTGCTAGTTTGTCAAATAAGGCAAATAGTGCCAATGAAAAATCCTTTTTATTATTAGAACAAATGCTTAAATCTTTGTTTAATGTTGCTAATAAAGTATCAACAGTATCCCAAAATGAAAATGAATTGGCTAAAAAAGTTGAAAACATGGTCAATCAAGCAGGCAATATACAAAAAGCAACTCAAATGATGGATGAGATCGCAGATAAAACCAATTTACTATCCCTAAATGCTGGCATAGAAGCAGCTAGGGCTGGTGTCTTTGGACGAGGTTTTTCTGTAATTGCTGAGGATGTTAGGCAGTTGGCTCAGAACAGTGAAGAATTTTTGGGAAATGTAGCTCAAATTACAAAAGAGCTTTTGCAAAGTATTAATGAGGTTAGCGCAGAATTAAAGAAAAATGCTCAAAGTGTACAAGCTTTAAATGATGACACCACTTTATTGGTTAATGATGCTAATGAGGTTAAATTATGTAACGAAGATGCTAGGGCTTTGGTAACTCAATGTACTGAAAAAATAAAAATTTCCCAAGAGAATATACAAAATTTACTTTCTCGTATGCAAGAAAATGTTGAAGTAAGTGAAAAGAATGAAGAAATTTCTAAAATTCTACTTCAAGTTGCAGATGAGTTAAAAATAGTGTGTCATAATCTCGAAAGCGAACTTAACCAATTTCAAATTTAAAGGAATAAAATGAAAAAAACGCTTCAAATTGCTTTAGCTGCAACTTTTTTTGCAGGTTGTGCTAGTACTTCTGTTACTTCATCTACTTCTAAAGGTAATAATGAACTTGCGCAAAATCAGCTTTTCAAAATAGAAAAAATTATAGTTAATGGTAAAACTTTTGATCCAAAAAACGCAGAGGAAAGTCCAAATATCAGTTTTGAAAATAATAAATTTTATGGTTATTCAGGATGCAATCGTTTTTTTGGTTCTTACCAAACTAAGGCGGATACTTTACAAATCGAAGGTGATCGCGTCGCTTCAACTCAAATGCTTTGTCACCCAATGGATGTAATGGATTTTGAAAATTCTTTCCTTTCAAATTTCAAAGGAACTTTTAAAATTTCAAATGAAAATGGAAAACTTGTTTTAAGCAATGATGAAATGAAAATCTTTTTTAAATAATACCCTAAAGCCTCGAAATATCGAGGTAATCTTCTTAAATTTGACAAAAGTCTAAAAAATGATACAATTATAATTTTATTATCAAAAAAGGTAGTTAAATGATAAAATCAATTCCTGAATGGAGTGAGCAAGAATACCTCATGCTTTCTTTACCTCATGAAAAAAGCGATTGGAATCCCTACTTAGAGGAAATTTTACAAAGTTATAAAGAATTTGTAAAAGCAGTGAGTGAATTTCAAAAAGTTTTACTTATAGCTCCTAAACAGAGTGATTTTGAAAATTTTAAAGATATAAAAAATGTAGAGTATTTTAAATGTGATACCAATGATACTTGGATACGCGATTTTGGAGCTATAGATATAGTAGAAAATGGTCATTTAAAGGCTCTTGATTTTACTTTTAATGCTTGGGGAAATAAATTTCAAAGTGAGCTTGATAATGCTGTAAATTCTAAGCTTTTTAAAGAAAAATTTAAAGAGGAGCTTAAAAAGGTTGATTTTATTTTAGAAGGAGGAAGTATTGACTTTAATGGAGAGGGTGTGATGCTTACAAGCTCTCATTGTCTTTTAAATGAAAATAGAAATTCTCATCTAAACAAAACCCAAATTGATATAAAATTAAAAGAAATTTTTGGTTTAAAACAAATTATTTGGTTAGAAAATGGTTTCATAAAAGGTGATGATACGGATCATCATATCGATACCTTAGCAAGATTTATAGATAAAAATACCATAGCACATTGTATTTGTGAAGATGAAGAGGATGAGCATTATTTGCCTTTGCAAAAAATGAAAGAAGAGCTTAAAAAAACAGGCTTTGATTTAGTAGAACTTCCTATACCTAAGCCTTTATACTATAAAGGAAGAAGATTGGGCGCAACTTATGCGAATTTTGTTTTTGTAAATAATGCTTTAATTGTGCCTTTTTATAAGGATAAAAATGATGAAATCATAGCTAAAAGACTTTCTAAAGCTTTACCTAGTCATAAAATTATAGGAGTAGATGCAAGAGTGTTTTTACGACAAAACGGTTCTTTGCATTGTTCTTGTCAAAATCGTTTCAAAGGTTTAAGATGAGTTTGCAAAAAAAAGCAACTCTTGTAGCAAGTTTATGTGCTATTGTTTTAGCCTTGGTTAAATTTATAGTAGGCTTAACAAGTGGTTCTGTTGCGGTGCTTTCAAGTGCGATTGATTCTTTAATGGATTTTGCTATTTCTGCTTTTAATTTTTTAGCTCTTAAAAAAAGCTCACAAAAGGCGAATGAAAATTATAATTTTGGTTTTTCTAAAATTGAAGCTTTAATGGGTTTGTTAGAAGGTGTTTTTATAGTTGGCGTGGGGATTTTTATTTTTTATGAGAGTATTTTAAAGATTTATTATAAAGAAGAAATTAAAGATTTAAATTCAAGTATCTATGTGATGATTTTTGCTTTAATTATGACTTTTTTTCTTGTACTTTTTTTAAATTATGTAGCTAAAAAAACCAAAAGTTTGATTATAGAAAGTGATGCTTTGCATTACAAAACAGATTGTCTAACCAATGCTTGTACTTTAGGGGCTTTGGTTTTGATTTATTTTACAAATTTACATATTATTGATGCTATTTTTGGAATAGTGATCAGTCTTTATACGGCATTTTCTGCTTTTAAAATCATTAAAAAAGCTTTAGCTTTTTTAATGGATGAGGCTTTACCTAAGGAACAAGTGGATAAAATTTGTACTTTGATTTCTAATAATCCTGAAATAATTTCCTATCATGAATTAAAGACGCGTAAAACTCCAAGTTGTAATTATTTAAGCGTACATTTGGTTTTTTGCCCTATAATTTCGCTTTTAAATGCGCATAAAATTTCAGATGAAATAGAAGAAGGTGTGCGTAAGATGTTTGAAAATGAAAAATGGGATATACAAATTCATTTAGATCCTTATGATGATGCAGAACAAGAAAGGCAAAGACAATGAAAATTGCTTTAATACAACAAAAATTTCATTCAAATAAAGAACAAACTATAAAAAAAACTTGCGAATTTATAGAAGAAGCCTCTAAACAAGGAGCTGAGCTTGTTTGTTTGGGAGAACTTCATCAAAGTGAGTATTTTTGTCAAAGTGAAAATGTGGATTTTTTTGATTATGCTAATGATTATGAAAAAGATGTGAAATTTTGGGCAAATATAGCTAGAAAAAATCAAATAGTGCTTATTACTTCATTATTTGAAAAACGAAGCGCCGGACTTTATCATAATACTGCAGTGGTTTTTGAAAAAGATGGTTCTATAGCAGGCAAATATCGCAAAATGCACATACCCGATGATCCTTGTTTTTATGAAAAATTTTATTTTACTCCTGGAGATTTGGGTTTTGAACCTATAAATACAAGTTTAGGCAAGCTTGGAGTGCTTATTTGTTGGGATCAGTGGTATCCTGAAGCAGCAAGAATTATGGCTTTAAAAGGAGCTGAGATTCTTATTTATCCCACGGCAATTGGTTGGTTTGATAAGGATAAAGATGAAGAAAAACAAAGACAACTCAATGCTTGGCTTGGCGTACAAAAAGGACATGCTATAGCTAATGGCTTATATGTAGTAGCTATCAATAGGGTAGGTTTTGAAAAAGATGTAAGTGGGGTAGAAGAGGGCATTAGATTTTGGGGAAATTCTTTTGTTTTTGGCCCTCAAGGTGAAGAACTTTGTCTTTTAGATTCTCAAAACGAATGTGTAAAAATCATAGAAATAGATAAAAAAAGAAGTGAAAATGTACGTCGTTGGTGGCCTTTTTTGCGAGATAGACGCATAGAATATTTTGCAGATTTAACTAAAAGATTTATTGATTAAATCAATAAATCTTACTTGTTTTGTATATTTTCAAGATAGCTTTTTATTTGCTCTTTTTCTTGTTCGTTTAAATTTATAAAACTTATTTCTTTAAGTCTTGATAAAAGCAAATTATCTTCTAAAATTTCATTTTTTCCTATTTCTAAAGAAGTGATGACACTAGAACTTATGAGAAGTCTTTGGGTTGCATCTTTTCTTAAGCCCCATATATTATGTATGGCAATATTATTATCTGTAATTTGTCCTGCATAAAGCATAATATGTCCAGGTAAATAAAGTAAACTAAGATAAGCTTTCCCAAAGCGGTTTAAAAAATCTTTTTTTTGAGAATTACTAAGAGTGCTTATATCAAAATGATTAAAAGAATTTTTTTGTGCAGCTGAATTTCTTGGTAGATAAAGTCCAAAAGCTGAAAAGATATCACGAGTTAGTAAAGAACAATCTCTTTCAAAATTATAACCGCCCCAGCCATAAGGCAAATTTAAAACTTGTGAAAGTTGATTTTTTAAATTTTTATCATTGAATTGTAAAGGAAATTTAGATACATCTTTTTTAGAAATTTTATATTTTTTAGAACCTATTTTTCCATAAAAATAGTTTTTATCTTCTTTGTAGTAAGGATAAATAGCACCAATTCTACTTTCAAAGAAAAATTTACCATCCTCGCTATAGATAGGAAATTTTTCTTTTAGTGGTGTGATAAAGTTGAGATTTTCATAGATTTTCGCTCTATCGTTTGAGAAAAATTCCAAATTTTTACTTTCAACAAATCCAAATCCAGCTTCACCTAAAACAAAAGCATAACGCTTATCTTTGCTAAAATGTGAAATTAAGACAGGGGTTCCAGCATTTAAAATGCCATCGCTTGCATAGTCAAAAGGAATTCCTTCATTTTCAAAAAAAGGATTTTTTAAGATAGTTCTTTGGGTTGGAAGATTTTTAATGATTGTATTTTGGATAATTAAAGCTTTTTGATTAAGTTTGCCAAATTCTTGGATATTTGCGTTATTTGTAACGTTTTTAAACCATGAAAGTGGAATAATTTGTTTATTGAAAAAATAATAAGTATTTTTTGAATTTAAATATAAGGGAAAGGACCAAAAAATATTTTGTCCTTTGTAATTTTTAAATGAATCATGCCAAGGATTAAAGAAATATTTTTTATATCGTTTTGCATCAAAATTAATATCGTAAGTAAATTGTGGCAAAATGCTTACATTTTGTTCGTATTCAAGTTTTGCATAATGTTGATTTTTATTTTTTTGTTCTAAATTTTCATGATGGAGTGAAGTTAAATTTTTTGTTGAACAAGCTGTTAAAAATAGCACTATAAAAGTAAAATATAAACAAGATTTCATAATCAACCTTTTAGAAAAAATAGTTATAATTAAAGCCAAGGAAATATAATGCTTGATAAACTAGAAAAAATTTTAGCTTATGATAATGTTTTTTTAAGTGGCGGTGCTGGAGTTGGTAAAAGCTTTTTGACAAATGAGCTTATCAAATCTTATAGAAAACAAAAAAAATTAGCCATAGCTCTTGGTTCTAGTGCTCTATCGGCGTTTAATATAGGCGGCGTTACCTTACACAGCTTTTTTTGTTTAGGGTATTGTGATGATATGATGAAATTAAGCGCATTGGATCGCAATCAAAAACAAAAAGAAAAATTAACAAAACTTAAAGAGCTTTTAAAAACGATTGAGCTTATTATTATCGATGAAATTTCCATGGTTAGCGCAAGTGTTTTTGAAATGATAGGCTTTAGACTTAAAAATTCTCAATTTAATGGAAAAATTTTAGTTGTAGGAGATTTTTTTCAACTGCCTCCCGTAATTAAAGAAAAAAAAGAAACTTTATTTAATCATTCTTATTATGCTTTTTCTTCATTTTTTTGGCAGGATTTAAATTTTAAGAATATTAAACTTTCTCAACCTAAAAGAACACAAAATATAGAATTTTATAACTATTTATCTTTGATTAGACAAGGTTTTTTAGATGAAAAAATTTTAAGCTTTTTTGAATCTTTGCAAATTGATTATAAAGAATTAGAAAATTTAGAAGATGATTATACTTTACTTTGTGGTATCAATAAAAAAGTAAACAATATCAATCAAGAAAAATTAAGCAAACTTGAGACCCCACTTGTATGCTTTAAGGCTCAGGTTAAAAAAGAAGATAAGAGAATAAAAGATGAAGAACTTGATTCTTGGGTTGGAAGCTTAAATATATTGGAAGAATTAAATATTAAAATAGGTGCTCGTATTATTTTTTGTGTAAATAATTGGGATAAGAATTATTATAATGGTGAGCAAGGCATTATAGAAGATATTCTTTATGAAGAGGAGAAAATTTATATTAGTATTATTAAAAATAATGGGATGAAAATTTTACTTGAACCTTATACTTTTTTCATGGAAGAACTTGAACAATCAGGTAAAGATTTTGTTGTTAATATTCTTGCAAGTGTTACACAGTTTCCTATTAAATTAGCTTATGCTATCACTATACACAAATCGCAAGGTATGAGTATTGAAAAATTAGTGTGTGATATTGATCATATTTTTGAAAATGGACAGCTTTATGTCGCTCTTTCTCGCGCTACAAACCCAAATACTTTAAAAATTTATTCTACAAAAAAGATAAATTTTGGATTTTATTTTGCTAATATTTTAAAAATAGATTCTAATGTGATTGAATTTTATAAAAAACATAATTTTTTAGATCTCGAAATACAAGAACAAATCATTTAAAGGCATTAAATGAAAAAAATATTTTTAAGTGTTTTTTTGGTTTTGAGTTTAAATGCTCAAAATCTTGAAATAGATAAAATAAGAACAGATTTGTATTCTAAAAGTGGAGCAAATGTTCTTAAAAAAGTTGAAATTTCTTTGGAATTTGATGGGAATAATTTAAAAGAAAATGAAAATAAGTTAATTGATGCTGTAAATACAGTAATTTCAGGGTTTTTTTATGAAGATATTTTTACAGAAATTGGAAAAAATAATTTTAAAAAAACTTTAGAAAAATTTTTAGATAAGAAGTATAAGATTAAATTAGATGATATATATATCATATCTTTAAGCGGAGTGGAAAAATTTGATTTAGAGGAGTTTAAACGCTTTTTAGAAAGCACTGAGGCTAAAGAGAAAGGTATGGGCAGCGAGGTAAAAAAAGCACTTAAAAACTTAGAAGTTCCTAAAACTCAAGTTCCTGGTGTTGAAAAGATCCCAACTTCTAGTGTTCCAAATTTAGAAGCCAAGCAAGTTGAACAGCTTTTCAAAGATTCAGATGAAGAAAATAAAAATGACAATGGAGAAATCAATATGGATAATTTAAATACACCTAAAATGACTCCAGATATAGAAGAAAAAATTAAAAGAGATTTAATCGCCAATCCTCCACAAATATTCAAAGAAAATAATGCAAGCAAGCCTTATCATTTGCCACAAACAGGCTATGATATAAAGCTTGATGAAAATTCAACGCAAAATTAGCGAACTATATCATAATTTTGCGGAATTTTTACCTTGAAAATATCGGAGTTGATTTTTGGATTTTTAATTTGATTGTTTAGATTGATTATAACATCATTTTCAAATTCATCTTTATAGGATATGCTTTGAATTTGCTCTTGATTGAGTTTAATTGTATAATTTATATTATCATATTTTGCTACAAGTTTATCTTTGTCTATAAGGCTTGCTTTTTTGAAAATTTCATTAAGATTTGGAATACTATCAAGATGAGAGAAAATGACTTGTTCTAGATCGTGCTCTACTATGGTTACTTGATTTTTGTTGATATAAATCTCTTTTTTACTAGGAGTATCATAACTCCAATATGCTTGATCTTTACTCAGTATAAAATGTCCAGAATAAGAAAGTGTAGAGTTTTTGGATTTTACTATTTGGGTAAAATTGCTTGAAAAGGTATTAAAATTAAGATCAAGGGCAAAAAGTTGTCCTATAAAAATAAAAAATATCAAGAATGTTTTTTTCATTTATTTTCCTTAAAAAAATTATATTTTTTATATCATTCTAGCTAATTTTAATTAAATAATCGTTATAATGATCGTTTGAAAAATTTATAAAGGTTTAAAAATGTTTTTAAATACCTTAAAAGCCGTTTTTGGAACAAAAAATGATCGTGAAGTTAAAAAATACTTCAAGCGCGTAGCACAAATCAATGCTTTAGAAGGCAAATATCAAAATTTAAGCGATGATGAATTAAAAGCCGAATTTGCAAAATTTAAAGAGCAAATTTTAAGCGGAGAAAAAAACGAAAATGATATCTTAAATGATGTTTTTGCTATAGTCAGAGAGACAGGTAAGAGAACTTTAAATATGCGTCATTTTGATGTGCAGTTAATCGGTGGTATGGTTTTGCACGATGGAAAAATTGCAGAAATGAAAACAGGGGAGGGTAAAACCCTTGTAGCGACCTTGCCTGTTGTTTTAAATGCCATGAGTGGAAAAGGCGTACATGTCGTTACAGTAAATGATTATCTAGCCAAAAGAGACGCTGAGCAAATGAGTGCGATTTATAACTTTTTAGGTTTTAGTGTAGGCGTGATTCTTTCTTCTCAAAACAGCGACATAGAGCACAAGCAAGCTTATGATTGCGATATTACTTATGGAACCAATAATGAGTTTGGTTTTGATTATTTGCGTGATAATATGAAATTTTCAAAAGTTGAAAAAGTTCAAAGAGAGCATAATTTTGTTATTGTAGATGAAGTAGATAGTATTTTAATTGATGAGGCAAGAACTCCGCTTATCATCAGCGGTCCTACAAATCGCACTTTAGATGGTTATATTAAAGCCAATGAAGTAGCCAAGCAAATGCAAAAAGGCGAAGCAGTTTTACCCCCTGCAAAACCTGAGGGTGATTTTGTAGTAGATGAGAAAAATCGTAATATTTTAATCACGGAAGCAGGTATTGCTAAGGCTGAAAAACTTTTTGGTGTAGAAAATTTATACAGTCTTGATAATGCTATCTTAGCACATCAGCTTGATCAAGCTTTAAAGGCGCATAATCTTTTTGAAAAAGATGTGCATTATGTTTTAAGAAATAATGAAGTTATTATCGTTGATGAATTTACAGGGCGTTTAAGTGAAGGGCGTCGTTTTAGCGAAGGGTTACATCAAGCTTTAGAAGCCAAAGAAAATGTAAAAATTCAAGAAGAAAGCCAAACTTTAGCAGATATTACTTTTCAAAATTATTTTAGAATGTACAATAAACTTGCAGGTATGACAGGAACTGCACAAACAGAAGCGACTGAATTTTCTCAAATTTATAGTTTAGATGTTATTTCTATACCAACAAATATTCCTATTAAAAGACAAGATAAAGATGATCTTATCTATAAAACTCAAAATGAAAAATTTAAAGCCGTAATCGAAGAGATTAAAAAAGCCAATGCTAAAGGTCAGCCTGTACTTGTAGGAACCGCAAGTATAGAGCGCAGTGAAGTTTTTCACAATATGCTTGTAAAAGAGAAAATCCCTCATCATGTTTTAAATGCTAAAAATCACGAGCAAGAAGCTTTGATTATCCAAGATGCAGGTAAAAAAGGTGCTGTAACTATCGCTACAAATATGGCAGGTCGTGGTGTGGATATAAAAATCGATGATGAGATTAGGGCTTTGGGTGGGCTTTATATCATCGGTACAGAAAGACACGAAAGCCGCCGTATTGATAATCAACTTCGTGGTCGTGCAGGAAGGCAGGGCGATCCTGGAATAAGTCGTTTTTATCTAAGTTTAGAAGATAATCTTTTAAGAATTTTTGGCGGGGATCGTATCAAAAGTATCATGGATCGCTTGGGTATAGAAGAGGGCGAAAGCATAGAGTCAAGAATCGTTACAAGAGCGGTTGAAAATGCGCAAAAAAAAGTAGAAAGCTTACATTTTGAAAGCAGAAAGCATTTGTTAGAATACGATGATGTAGCAAATGAACAAAGAAAAACTATTTATCGTTATCGCAATGAGCTTTTAGATGAAAACTATGATATTAGAGCTAAAATTTCTCAAAATATCGCTGAATATAGTGCAAATGTAATGAATGATTATATACTTGATGAAAGCGGTTCTAATGTAAATTTTGAAAATTTGAAAGCAAAAATTTTATATGAATGTTCAACTCAGATTAGTGAAAAAGATTTTGAGAATTTAAGCGTCATTGAAATGCAAGATAAGCTAAGTCAAATTCTTGAAAATTCTTATAACGAAAAGATGTCAAGACTTGAGATTAAAGAATTGCGTAATATAGAGCGTATTTTATATTTGCAAGTTTTGGATAATGCTTGGAGAGAGCATTTGTATCAAATGGATATTTTAAAAACAGGAATAGGGCTTCGTGGATACAATCAAAAAGATCCTCTTGTGGAATATAAGAAAGAAAGTTATAATCTTTTCTTGGAGTTGGTTAATCGTATTAAATTTGATAGTATTAAACTACTTTTTAGTGTGCAATTTAATCAAGAAGAGGTGCAAAATTTAGAAAATAAAGCCAATGAAGAAAATGAAAAGCTACTTCAAAGCTCAGTAGAAATGGGCGCAAGCGAAGATAATCTTGGCGAAGCTGAGTTTAAAAAAGTTCCACGCAATGCTCCTTGTCCTTGCGGAAGTGGAAAAAAATTTAAAGAATGCCATGGAAAAAGTGGTCCTAAGCAAGGAATTTTAGCTTGAATAAAAGCGTTTTAAAATATTTACTTTTTAAATATTTAAGATTTGATAAAGAACAACCCTTTATCAATCTTTCTATACTTTTGGCCTTTTTAGGAGTTTGTGTAGGACTTTGCGTTTTGCTTGTAGCTATGGCAATTATGAATGGTTTTGATAAAGAATTTGAAAAACGCTTTTTTGTGATGAATTATCCTATTACTATTTTGCCTAAATTTTACGCTCCTGTAAATGATGAATTTATAGATGAGTTAAGAAAAACATTTCCAAATTTGTTATTTAGCCCTTATATAAGCACTCAAGTTGTTGTAAAGGGAGATAATCGTTTTGAAGGTGGTGTGCTTTTTGGCGTTAATTTTAATGATGAAAAAAAAATAAACGAAGTGGTTGCTAAAGCTTTAAGGGATGAGAATTTAAGTGGTTTTGATATACTTGTAGGATCAGCACTTACTGATGAATTTGGTTTGCATAAAAATGACAAACTTTCACTTATTTTTTCAAATCTTAATCCTAGTGGATTTTCTTTAGTACCGCAAACTAAACGTTTTGATGTTAAAGCGCGTTTTACTTCAGGGCTTGCATTTTATGATAAAGCTTATATGTATACAGATGTTGATGCATTGAAAAAAGTACTTGGAACGCCTAAAAATCCAAATTATGATGGAGTTCATGTATATAGTGATAATGCTTTTAAGGATGTTGAAAAAATTAAATCTTATTTAAAAGACGATTATGCTGTAGTAGGTTGGTGGGAACAAAATAAAAATTTCTTTTCAGCCTTAGAGCTTGAGAAAAGAGCGCTTTTTATAGTGTTGATGCTTATTATTTTGGTTGCAAGTTTAAATATAGTAAGTTCTTTATTGATGATAGCAATGAATCGTCGCAGTGAAATAGCACTTTTACTTGCTCTAGGTGCAAGCAAAAATGAGGTAAAAAAGAGTTTTTTTGCCTTAGGTATGCTTATTGGTGGCGGCGGTATGATAGTGGGTGTGGTGCTTGCATTTTTTGCTTTATGGCTTTTAGGAAATTTTGATATTGTAACTTTACCTGCTGATGTTTATGGAACCAGTAAATTACCACTTGATTTGTCTTTAATGGATTTTTCTTTAACCATTGTGGGTGCTTTAATAATCATAGCTTTATCGTCTTTTTATCCTGCAAAAAAAGCAACTCAAATTAATATTTTAGATACTTTAAGAAATGAATAAATTGTAATTTTGGAGATTTTTATTGTCTTTGTTTACTCAAAAAAATAAGAATTTTAAACCTTTAAAACCTCTATCAAAGTCAAAAATAATCACTAATTTAATTCTTTTGATTTTATTTTTAATATTGTTTTGTTATTGTAGTTTTAGTATAAGTGCTTATCATTTTGATTTTAGTGCAATTGCGACCTATAAAGAAAAATTTCTTCAAGGTTTTTTAAATACTTTAATAATCAGTTTTTTTTCTTTATTACTGAGTATAATTTTGGGTGGAGTTTTTTGTGCTTTTTCTTTAAGTTCAATTGTTTTTTTAAGATTTTTATCTACATTTTACATAGAGCTTATCAGAGGAACCCCTTTACTAGTGCAGGTATTATTGATATATTATATCGTTGCAAATAATTTAGGACTTGATAATCGATATGTGGCTGGAGTTATTATTTTATCATGTTTTTCTGCTGCTTACTTAGCTGAAATATTTAGAGCTGGAATTTTAAGTATTTCTATATCTCAGCTTGAGAGCGCTAGGGCTTTAGGGTTAAAAGAGATGCAGGTTTTTGCGTATGTAATTTTTCCCCAAGCTTTAAAAAATATTTTAGCACCTCTGAGTGGACAATTTGCAAATTTAATTAAAGATAGTTCATTATTAAGCGTTATTGCTGTAAATGAATTAACCCAAAGTGCACAAGAGATAAATTCTTATACTTTTGCTACTCTTGAAGCTTATGTAATTTTGGCTATTACATATCTTGTTTTGACTTTACCTATAAGTATATTTTCTCGTTATTTGGAGAGAAAATGCCAAAAATGATTTAAAAAAGCTTGACAAATAGAGCTAATTTTGGCATAATCACATTTTTATTTCAGAAAATGTCTCGTTAGCTCAGCCGGTAGAGCATCTCCCTTTTAAGGAGGGGGCCGTTGGTTCGAATCCAACACGGGACACCATTATAAAGGTCGCTTAGCTCAGTTGGTAGAGCGCCACCCTTACAAGGTGGATGTCATAAGTTCGAGTCTTATAGTGACCACCATTTTATAAAATCATAAATAGGTTTTATAATCTCTACTTCTTTACTTTGGATGCAGCGGTAGTTCAGCTGGTTAGAATGCCGCCCTGTCACGGCGGAGGTCGCGGGTTCGAGCCCCGTCCGCTGCGCCATCTTGTCTCGTTAGCTCAGCCGGTAGAGCATCTCCCTTTTAAGGAGGGGGCCGTTGGTTCGAATCCAACACGGGACACCATTTTTATTGTTAGGGTTATGACCCTTTCGTCTAGTGGCCCAGGACAACACTCTCTCTGTGTGGAAACAGAGGTTCAAATCCTCTAGGGGTCGCCAATCATAGGTCGCTTAGCTCAGTTGGTAGAGCGCCACCCTTACAAGGTGGATGTCATAAGTTCGAGTCTTATAGTGACCACCATTTTATAAAATCATAAATAGGTTTTATAATCTCTACTTCTTTACTTTGGATGCAGCGGTAGTTCAGCTGGTTAGAATGCCGCCCTGTCACGGCGGAGGTCGCGGGTTCGAGCCCCGTCCGCTGCGCCATCTTGCTTGGTAACAATTTTATAAGTATAATTTGCAAAATAATAAAAAATAGAACTAAGGAAAAAAATGCTTATTATTGGACATAAATTATTAAAAAATTTAGATTTTTCTTTTATTGAAAGTGTTGAAGAAGTTAAAGATAATAAAGTTTATTGTATTGTTTATGATGAAAAATTGATTTCTTATTTAAGTCAAAATGATTTTGAATTTGCTATTTTAGTTCAAAATAAAGACGAGATATTTTTAGCCAATGCTTTAGGAGCTAAGTTTTTGCTTTGTAATGATAAAAAACTTGCAAAATTTGCTAGCAAGGTTGCAGAATTTTATGTTTTTGATAGTAGGGTTTTAATGATTGTTGATAAATTAGAGAATTTTAAAAAATTTTATAAATTAAAAATCGATGGAATTATTTTAAAAGATAATATAGATAATTTTCCTAAAAACTGATAAATTCTTTTATAAAATAAGTGCTAATTGACGAGGTTTAAATAATGCAAAAAAAATCTTTTTTGAAAATTTACGGATTAATTCCTTTTTTACTTATAGCATTCATCAATGCTTTTGTAGATTTAGGACATAAAATTATTATTCAAAATACTATTTATAAGGCCTATGAAGGAAGTGAGCAGTTATTTTTAAATGCTATAGTTAATGCTTTGATTTTACTTCCTTTTATTCTTATGCTTTCTCCTTCGGGTTTTTTAGCGGATAAATATCCAAAAAATATTGTAATGAAAATTTCAGCAATTTGTAATGTTATACTCACTTTAATAATTTGCATTTGTTACTATAGCGGTGCTTTTTGGATGGCTTTTATTTTTACTTTTATAATGGGAGTGCAAGCAGCACTTTATTCACCAAGTAAATACGGTTTTATTAAAGAACTCGTAGGAAAAGACTTTCTTGCTATGGGTAATGGTGTAATTAATGCAGTAAGCATTATGGCAATCTTAGCAGGAATGGCTTTGTTTTCTTTAAGTTTTGAAAGTCTTTATAGTTCTGCATATAATCAAACAGATGAAATTTTAAAAGAAGTAGCACCTTTAGGAATTGTGCTAATTTTATTTTCTTGTATCGAAGTATTTTTTGTGTGGCGTTTACCTAAGCTCAAACAAACAAATAAAGATTTAGTTTTTAATAAAAAAGATTATATCCGTGGAAAACTTCTAATAAATAATCTTAAGCTTGTTTTTAAAAATAAAACTATTTGGCTTTGCATAATAGGAATTTCATTTTTTTGGGCTATATCTCAACTTTATCTTGTTAGCTTTCCTGTCTTTGCTAAAAATGAACTTTTTATAGAAAATACTTTTTATGTGCAAATTTCACTCGCTTTTTCTGGTATAGGAGTGATTTTAGGCTCTTTAGTAGCTGGTAAATTTTCAAAAAATTATATAGAACTTGGACTTATTCCACTTGGTGCATTGGGTATGTTTTTAATGGCTTTTTTAATGCCTTATTTTGTAAGTTTATTAAGTTATAGTTTTTTATTTTTCTTTTTTGGATTTTGTGGAGCTCTTTTTATCATTCCTTTAAATACTTTAATCCAATTTCATGCCAAAGAAAATGAATTGGGACAAATTCTTGCAGGAAATAATTTTTTTCAAAATATTGCCATGTTAGGATTTTTACTCTTAGCAACTTTATTTGCAAAATTTGAAATCAATGTGGTTTATTTGTTTTATTTTATTACTTTAGTAACCTTTATAGGAAGTTTTTATATACTTTTAAAACTTCCCTTTTCTTTAGTGCGTATACTTTTAAGCATAGCTTTTTTGCAACGATACCGCTTGCTTGTAGAAGGTTTTGAAAATATACCAGAAAAAGGTGGAGCTTTGCTTTTAGGTAATCATATTTCTTTTATTGATTGGGCTGTTGTACAAATGGCAATTCCAAGAAAAATTTATTTTGTTATGGAAAGAAGTATTTATTCTAAATGGTATATTAAAATTTTTCTTGATAAATTTGGTATTATTCCTGTATCAAGTACAGGAAGTAAGACGAGTTTAGAACTGATAGCAAAGCATATCAAAGAAGGTAATTTAGTTTGCTTATTTCCTGAAGGTACACTTTCACGACATGGACAATTAAATGAATTTAAAGCAGGATTTGAATTAGCTTGTGAATATTTAAGCGAAGATGATGGAAAAATTATTCCTTTTTATATAAGAGGACTTTGGGGTAGTGCTTTTTCAAGAAGCGATGAAGAATTTTCAGCAAGAAACCGCACTTTAAATAAAAGAAAAATTGCTATAGCTTTTGGTAAAGCTATGCCTTTGCATTCTAAAAAAGATGAAGTTAAAGCTAAAGTTTTTGAACTTTCTTTTATGGCTTGGAAATCACAATGCGAAGCTATGCATACTATAGCAAGAGCTTGGATAGATACAGCTAAAAAAAATCTAAATCAAATAGCTATTATCGATACACTAGCTGGAGATATTTCTTATAGAAAAATGTTGACTCTTAGTTTATTTCTTAATTTTTTTATTAAAAGAAAATCCAAAGAATTAAACATTAACCCTCAGCGTGGAAGTTACGCTCCTAAAGAGGAAGCTATAGGAATTTTACTACCTGCTTCTTTTGCAAGTTCTTTAACCAATCTATCTGTTTTAATCGCAGAAAAAATTGCAGTAAATCTTAATTTCACGGCTGGAGAAAAAGCTCTAAAAGCAGCTATAAAAAATGCGCAAATTTCACAAATTTATACTTCTAAAACTTTTTTAGAAAAATTAGCAAATAAAGGCATAAACCTAAATTTCGATACAAATATACATTTAATTTATTTTGAAGATATTATAGAAGATTTTAAAATGCAAAAAACTAAAATTTTTAGCATGATGTTAGCAGTTAGTATAATGCCTAGTTTTATACTCAAAAGTATCTTCACTCCTTCAAAAAACAATCTTGCCATCGCAGCTATTTTATTTAGCAGTGGAAGCGAGGGGTCTCCAAAAGGTGTTATGCTAAATAACCGTAATATTTTAAGCAATATAGCACAAATTTCTGATGTACTTTGCACAAGAAACAATGATGTTATTCTCTCGTCTTTACCACCTTTTCATGCTTTTGGACTTACCGTAACTACATTTTTGCCTTTGCTTGAAGGTATTAAAAGTATCACTTTTGCAGATCCAACTGATGCCTTAGGGGTTGCCAAAGCTGTTGCTAAAAATAATATCACTATTATGTGTGGAACTTCAACCTTTTTAGGAATTTATGCAAGAAATAAAAAACTTGATGCTTTAATGTTTGAAAGCTTAAGAATAGTTGTATCAGGTGCTGAAAAACTAAAAAATGAAGTAAGAACTGCTTTTGAAATGAAGTTTAAAAAAAGCGTTTTTGAAGGTTATGGAGCTACGGAAACTACACCTGTAGCGAGTGTAAATTTACCAAATCGTTTTGATGCGGATTATTGGCTTATACATCGTGCCAATAAAGAAGGAAGTGTGGGAATGCCTCTACCTGGAACTGCGGTACGTATTGTTGATCCAAATAATTATGAAAATTTAAAAACAAATGAAGATGGACTCATACTTATAGGCGGTCATCAAGTTATGGTAGGCTATCTTAATGACAAAGAAAAAACCGATGAAGTTATTAAAGAAATTGATGGCATAAGATGGTACAACACGGGAGATAAGGGACATTTAGATGAAGATGGTTTTTTATATATTATCGATCGTTATTCTCGCTTTGCAAAAATTGGTGGAGAGATGATTTCTTTAGGTGCAATAGAAGAAGAAATTGCCAAATTCATAGACACTGAAGTGGTTAAATTTTGTGCCACATCTTTAGAAGATGAGAAAAAAGGAGAACAAATTGTTTTACTCATAGAATGTAATAATGAAATTTTTGAAAGAGTATGTGAGGCTATAAAAAATTCTAATATACCTACACTTTTTAAACCTAAATATTATTTTCAAATAGAAAAAATTCCCCTCCTAGGTTCAGGAAAAATTGATCTTAAGAAAGTTAAAGAATTAGCTAAAAATTTAGCCATATAATTTGAGCTTATAACAAAGCCCAAATTAAAATTGGCATAGAAACAAAAGCAAAAAGAACTCCGAAAGCTACAGCACTTACGGCTAAATTGCTATCTAGTTTTGCTTTCATTACCATAGCTCCTGCTAAAGTCATAGTAGGAGCTGCGCTTTCTATAATAGCAACGATGGTAGAATCTTTTAATTCTAAATTAAATATTTTCAAACAAAATACAAAAAATAAAGGAGCTAAAATCATTTTAGCAAAGATAACAACTATTGTAGGTTTGTAAGAGGTTTTAATTGCCATAAAACCAAGTCCTAAACCTATAGCAAAAAGTGCAACAGGGGTCGCAGAAGCACCAAATAAACGAATAGGAGAGAAAATAAATTCAGGTAAAGTAATCAATTTACACAAAAAACCAAAAAGTAAAGCTAAAAAAGGTGGAAAGCTAAGAATTTTTTTAACATTAGCAAGCAAACTGACTTTTTCTCCATTTCCCAAAGAAAGTATAAAAGGTCCAAAAAGCGATATAGGTAAAGTTGTAGCTAAAGCATCATAAAATATAACTTCAGCGCTAAATTGTGGGTCATTAAATACACCAGCAACAATAGGCATACCCACAAATATAGTATTTCCAAAACAAGAAAGCAAAAACATACTGACTAAAGTTACTTTAGAAAAATGAAAAACTTTTCCAATAAGAATAGCAAAAAAAGCTGCTAGTATACAGCTAAACAATCCAATAAAAATAAAAATAATCAATGAAAAATCAAAATTTAAATGATATGCTTTATCGAAAATCAAACAAGGTAAAGCAAAAATAATAGCAAAATCTAAAAAAGTCCTAGCTTGTTTTTGCTTTAAAACGCCAATTCTTTTGGCAAAATATCCGCCTGCAAGTAAAAAAAAATTGTAAATAATGGTATAAAAACAAACATTGAGTAATCCTTTTTAAGGGATGGTTTTTGAAAATGGATAGAATTATATTCTTTATACTTAAAAAAAATCTTAATATTTTTTAAGTTTTTTAAAAAAACCAATATTTTTTATTTTTTGTAACTTTAAGAAATTGTAAGTTGAAATTTGATTTTGAATAGTTGGTATTTTAAGTTGAATGATTATAATTTTAAATAATGGTGCGGTTTAATCTTAATTAAAATACTATATATTGTATTTAGAATGATATAAAAACAATAAATTAATATAGCTTTTGTTTTTAATTTTTGAATATTTTTAAACTTATTTAGGCGGAGATCATCTACTTTAGTTATTTTTATTTTTAATATTCACGCAATAAGACAGATTTATTTTGAAAGTTTATCTTATTGCTTTTCTTATTTTCACTGTGCATCATTTGAATTTGAAATTATTTTTTTCAATTTCTTTAAGGTTGTATAGCGGTTTTTTCACATTTGCACTGATTTTGTATTTCTTAATAATAAGGTTTCAAATAGTTCAGTATCTATAAATATTCAATGGACAAGATAATCGTTGTAAAAATTGGGATATGTTTGGCGGTTTACTTGGTGGTGGATGTTGTGATAAGGATAATGTATTTTTAGGATTTGTACCTTGTAAAGAAGATGAGAAAAAGCTTGCTAAATTAAACGATGCAGGAAAATGTCATGAAGTAGGAATTTATTGTTCTAAAAAGGTTAGTTTAGGTTTTACTAAAATTTGCGTTGAAAAAAGAAAAGTTTTTGTTGCTTCAATTCTAAATTAGGAAGAATTTTCAATGAACAAGGATGCCCTTAGCTTGAAAAAGGGTGGAGTAGTGCGGAAGGTCCGCAATGCAAAGGCTTCACTCCTGAAGAATTTCAAAAATTAGATTTTAGCGAAATTGATTTAAGTGAATTCATTGCTGATATTGTAGGAAGTTTTGACACAGGAAAAATACAAGCTGATTCTGTGAAAATACAAGAAAAGATTCAAAACAATATCGAGAATGTAACGAAAAAACCTGCAAATTAAAAAAAGAAAATAAATTATTAGAAAGGAGAGAAGCTTAGTTAAAAGTTTGTTTGGTAAGCCACAAGGGAGTTTCGCCCCTTAAGAAAAGGGGCAAGGCTAATAAGCCTTGACAGTAATTATACAAATTAGTATAATTATAAGTATGAGTCGTGTCATATAGTTCACCCCCCCCCCTTTTTTTTTCTAGGGTGTGATTATGCCACAGGGTTGCAGCCTTGTGGCAAAACCCTTAATGCAATTATACCAAACAAACTCTTTAACTTCTTTAATATAGTCCATGAAAAGATTTTACTTGTTATTCCTTAGCACTTTGTTTTTTGCACCTTCATTTTTATTTGGTGCAACTGAAATAGCTAATGGAAATCTAATTTATACTTGGGGTTACGGCGATGTAATGAATGAAATCATGCAAGCGGTTAAAGGAATAACCACTGAAACAAGTTATATCGTTAATGCAGCCTTAGCTATTTCATTATTACTTTTTAGTATTAAAAAAGCAATGGATGGACAAACAAACCCTGTGTTTGAATTTGGAAAAATGTTTGTACTTTTTGCTGTAGTGTGGGTCATGTTTTTAAAAACACCAAATGACAATAATCACCGCTTTATGATTTATGATGAAGTCACTAGTAAAGATTATCTCATTTCTCAAATTCCTATAGGCATAGGAAAAAGCTTTGCATTAATAACACAATTTGAGAAGGTTATCCTAGAAGCTATGGAAAAACATTTTTCAACTCCACAATCTACAAATTTTTCTAACGCAGGTTTAGGTTTTTCACTTCAAGTGATGAGTACTTTACCAAGCGTAAAGCTTTCGGCTATTGATGCAACTTTACAAAAAAATATTGATTTTTACTTTAGAAACTGCGTTTCAGTAGGTATCTTGCTTAATCAACAAGGTAGAAATCTTTTTCAAAACTCTGATAATTTAATGCAAGATCTTTTCACAAACATAGGCAATGGCTTTCAGCTCACTCCTTTGTTTAAAAATAACAATAATATTGAAGAACAAAGTGTTGTGCCTTGTTCTGATGCAAGTCCTCAAATCGTTGAAATGATTCAAAAAGATACAGATGAAGCTATGAAAATTCATGCTGCTTTGCTTGGTATGGCGAATGATATGGCAAATTATGAGCAAAAGTTCTTAGGTGCTGCACAAATCTATAACGAACAAGCTGTGAGTGCTAGATCTTATTTGCAACAATCCATGATAATGCTTGCTTCTCAAGATGCAATCATTAATACCGCTAAATCAGTAGGTTTAAATCCTGCTTCTGTGGCTGCAAATACTGCTTATGCGGATCAGCAATTTTACGCAAGTATGCAAGCACAAGGACACTTGGCACAAACTTATTTGCCTTTAGCTAAAGCTTATTTAACAGCTATCATCATAGGTTTGTCTTGGCTTGTTGCTTTGCTTTCTATTGTGTTTGGCTCTTACACACATATTAAGATGTTTTTTACTCTATGTATTTGGATAGTGCTTTGGACTCCTATACTTTGTATTATTAATTTTATAAATGATTTTAATCTTATGAATGTTGCACAAGTAATAACAAGGGGAAAAGCAGCTTTAAGCTTAGGAGATAACATGCTTATCTTTAAAGAAGTAGCAAATAGATCAAATTTCATGAATTACCTTGTAATGAGTACTCCTGTTTTAGCTTATGCTATAGCTAAAGCAAGCGAACAAGGATTTGTAACTTTTGCTTCTGGATTATCTCAAGCTCTAACAGGTGCTTCAAGAGCTGCTGGAAGCTTTGCAAATCAGCAAGCCTTATCTACACAAACTAGCATTGCTGCTCCTAGAGGAGATGAAGTTTGGGCTGTGGGTGCAGGTTATAATACTCTTCAATCTTCGTTTGGTGTAGGTGGTAGAAGTTTTATGGGAACAAGAGATATGCAACATGGTGGTGAATTAGTTAAAGATAATATGACAGGAAGTTCCACTGTAATCAATGCTAATGGTTCTATATGTAATGCTTCTATTAAAGGTTTAAATGCTGGTATGACTGCAAGCAATTTAGAAACTAGAGCACACGCTCTAAGTGATGCGATTCAAAATTCTAACCTATCTCAAAGAGCTTTAGAAGTTGCTAGCGGAAAAGGAGATAGCTTAGCCTTATCAGAAAACGATAGAAATACTATCACCAAAGCATCACAACATGCTTTAGCTGATGCTTATTTTAAAGCAACAGGTGTGGATGTAAAACAAGCTTATGATGATGTAATGAGAGGAAATATTGGTTTTGGTGTAGGTGGAGTATCTACTTCATCAATGGAAACTGAAGCTTGGTATCAAAATCTAAGTAAAGATCAAAGAGAAACATTTAATAAAACATTCAGCGAAAGTATTTCTAATGAAATTGGCAAAAATAGAGATGCAAGTGCTTCATTTAATAACCTTCTTAAAACAGGAAATGTTACAAATTCTGCTAGCATTAAAAGTTCTATGGATGGCTATAATGAAGCTAAAACGCTTAATAATTCAGTGGGTTATGATGGTGGCTCATCTATCGTTCAAGGCTATATCAATGAAAATTATGGTGGCGTAGTTAGTAAAGAAAATGTGGCTTCTGCTGTGAATGCTGTTGAAAATATGGCTGCAAGGGGAGATATGCAAGGATTATCACACTATGCAGGAGTGGATTCTAATGTCAATTCAAATGGATTACACGAGCAAACAAAACATAATTATTATGATCCAAAAGGCACTATGACTGATCATAATAAAGCCATAGATGATTTAAATTCAAGACAAAAAGGGTTTATGGCAACAAGAAATGCGTTTAATGATGTTAAATCAGAAGGATTAGCAGGTGAAATTCAAAAAGCAGCAAATGCAGCTGAGTATAAAGCAGGAACTGCTATAGAAGAAAGAAATAATAAGATTGATTATGCTGGCATACAAAAAGATATTAAAGATGGAAAAGCTGACATTAACAAAGTGATAGATTTTGGTAACCAAAATAGAAATATGTGAAAATAAGCCTAGTTAAAAAGCTAGGCTTAGTCTTGATTATTATGGTATATATTTTCTGGCATATAGCTATATGTTGGATCTATAAAATAATTTGTTGATGAGCTAGCATTGCCTGATATAGATGAGTAGTCGCCAAAATTTGTCGTAAATGAGCGATCTATTGTTGATGAACTACCACAAATATTTTTTTCAATAAAATCTTTAATATTTGAATTTATATTCTCTATATTTTCAGGTGTTATCTTATTTATTTTATCTTTGAATAAGTATAAAATACAACAAACTATTAAACCGGTTACAATAAACGCAAGACTTACTAAATAAGCAATTAAGTGCGCTTTATCCATCTTTATTCCTTTCAATTATAACTTATTCATATTTTTAATAAAATTATACCATATTTTAATAAATTTTTGCAAGTATTTTTGCTATAAAATGCCTATTTTTTAGTGGTTTGAAACTGATTTCTTTTTTTATTTAACTATGTCAATTTTTAAGTGCTAATTTTATAAGACTTTATAGCACTATTTGCAAGATCGGCTAAGAATTTGCTTCTATTATCGCTTATTGTATCTATTGCCTCTACTAAGCTTTTAGGCAAGGTAATATTAATTCTAATTTTTGCTTCATTATCAATAGGTTCTTTAATATAATCACCTTTTTCAAGCATAACTTCTAATGCTCCTTTAAATGCTTCTTTGAGATCTTTTAAGGCTTCTATTTCATTTTCACCATCTCCTATAATATAAGGGAAATCTTTATATCTTGCAAAATATCCTCCGCCATCTTTTTCATCAAGTTTTTTTATAATAATTTCATAAGGTAGATTAAGATAGTAATCTAAGTCTTTCATAATTCATTCTCCTGTTATAGCTTTTAAAACCATTTTGACATATATAGCCTTTATAGGGCGTTTAAATGGAATAGTAATAAGATCACATTCTTCTTTTCTGAATTGATAATGTGATCCGCCTTTATTAAAACATTCATAACCTTCGCTTTCTAATAAAATCTTAAGCGTTTCAAAGCGCACATTGTTAGGATTATTTTTTAAATCTTTAATAATTTTATCTTTTTTACTCACTATAATATCCTTATGAGTATGTATTATACACACTTTTTATTAAGTATCACTTATAAACCGATCGCAATTCTTTTAATCTTGTTGTCTTTGTATGTTTAATTGAAAGTATTAAGACTGAGATTATTGAGCTGCGTTTTGAAACGGATTTCTTTTTTATTTGACTTGGAAAAATGAATAAGAATTTGTAGTTTCATGTACTAACAAAGGCAAGGGGCTTTTCTGCCCCTGCGGTTTTGTTAGAAAAATACTTCAACTTTAAGCTTAAAAAACCTAAAATTTAGGTATAATCTCACAAAACGCTTACTATGTCGTTTCATAGTTAGTCTTGATTGATAAATTTCCGCCAAGAGTGAAAACTCAAGGCGGATTTTTTATTATAGTGAATCTTGTTTTTTGCTTTTCTAATTTTTTGCCAATCTTTTCTATTTTTTTGTAAAAGTATTTTTGCTATGAATTTCTCATAATCGAAAGCCACGTCTCTTTCGGTTAAATGTTTTTTAGTATAAATGTATTAAGCTTAGACTAAGCGTGGTTTTTATAAAATTTTCACATGGTTATATCAAATGAGCTTGATTATCTCCTTAATTAATTCTAAGACAAGAACTAAAAATTCAATGATCTTACTCATCATGTCTCTTTCTTGCAACCGAAAGAGTAGCCATGCCTAATATGCTTTAATTATAGTATTTTTGAATAAATATTTTATCATCTTATTGATTATTTGTGTGATAGAATTTCCTTTCCGCAAATTAATGCACCTTAATACTTTTAGTCTCTTGTTAATTTTCTTATTTTTGGATATCTTTATAATCAAATACAAAAAACTTCTTATAAAAATAGTTTTTATCTTTTTTATTATGTCTTTTTGTGTAAGCATTTAAAATAAACTCCTTAAGCTAATTTCTCCTAACTTTTTAAAACAAAAAATAAAAAGTTAGGAGAAAAGTTAGGGAAAAATTTTTAAAATGGATTTTAACGGAAAAATTTAATTTAGATTTTAGATAGTTTTAAAGTCCTATTTTATAGATATTGTTTAAGTTTTATATTTATGTTAATTTATGTAGTTAGCAGTATAAATGGTGCGGTTAGCGAGATTTGAACTCGCACACGCGGAGCGCACCACCCCCTCAAGATGGCGTGTCTACCAATTCCACCATAACCGCATAGAAAAAAGCCCAAAAAAGGGCTTTGATAAGTTTTATTGTAAAACTATAAAAGGATTTGCATAAAGTGCTATTAGCGCGATAACAAGAGCATAGATAACTTGTGCTTCAATCATCGCTAAAGCGATAAACATAGTTGTCATTAATTTTGGCCCAAGACCAGGGTTTCTAGCTGTTCCTGCAATTGTTGCCGCTGCAGTATTACCCATACCGATAGCACCACCAAGTGCTGCAACACCAAGACCTAAGCCTGCTGCAAGAACTGAAAATGCTTTAATCCATACATTAATAGCTTCTTGCTCTACTGGAGCATTAGTTTCAGCTGCAAAAGCTACTGCTGCACATGCTAATAACAAAAAAAGAACTTTTTTCATTATCTTAACCTTTCTATAAAAAAATATTTTTCAATTTTTAAATCAGTTCGGCTTGCGTATCCCTACTTAAGACTTAAAAATAAAGCCGAATTATAACCAAAAGTATCTTTATTTTTATTGAAATTTACAAAAATTCACATTTTTGATTTAAATTTGATTGTTTTCAATAAAGCTTAAAAGTTTTTTTGCTTTAATAATATTTTAAAATAATTTTTAAGTTAAGGTTGTAACATTGAGTTCTAAATTTTCAAAAATAGGTTTCATTTTAGCGGTAGCAGGTTCAGCGGTGGGCTTGGGTAATGCTTGGAAATTTCCAACACTAGTAGGTCAAAGTGGTGGATCTGCTTTTATCTTGCTTTATATAATTCTTACTTTGGGTGTAGGTTTTGTGATATTTTTAGCTGAGCTTAGCATAGGAAAAATTAGTGAAAAAGATCCGGTTAATGCCTATGAAAAGTTAGCACCTTCAAATAAAAAAGCTTGGTCTTATGTTGGTTTTACTATGGTAGGGGCGATTTTAATAGTTTCTTTTTATACCTTGGTGATTGGTTGGATAGTTAAATATGTGTTTTTAAGTATCACTGGAAATTTGCCTATGGATCTAGAAGCAAGTAAAGCGCAGTTTGGATTTTTTACAAGCGAGGATTTTTTAAGTCAGTTTATTTATTTTACTTTGGTTTTTTTATGTGTTTTTTATATTGTTTCTAAAGGTGTTAAGAATGGGATTGAAAAGTTAAATGTTTGGATGATGCCTTCATTGTTTATTTTACTTATTTTAATGCTTGTTTATGCTATTAGTAAAGATGGTTTTATGATGGCGGTTAAATTTCTTTTTGTACCTGATTTTTCCAAAATCAACACTTCAAATGTTCTTGAAGCTTTAGGACTCGCCTTTTTTAGCCTTTCTTTGGGTGTTGGAACGATTATTACTTATTCTGCTAGTCTGCCTGATAAAACTAATTTTATTACCAGTACTTTAAATATTATTTTTATCAATCTTTTAGTTGGTCTATTAATGGGTTTGGTTGTTTTCACTTTTATCTTTGAATTTGGTTACAATCCTAATCAGCAAGGACCAGGACTTGTTTTTATTTCCTTGGCTACTTTATTTGAAAAAATTGGAGTGATTGGTTGTATTTTTGGAGCAGCATTTTTTATTTCTTTAATCTTTGCTGGTATTACTTCAGCTGTTTCAATGATAGAGCCTTTTGCTTTTTACCTTATTAATACTTTTGGTATGAGCCGTAAAAAAGCTTTGATTTTAATAGGAATTGTTGTTTATATTTTAGGAATGTTGTGTATTTTATCTTCTTTAAAAAGTACTCAGTTTGGATTTTTTGGAATGAGTTTTTTTGATTTGCTTGATAGTGTTTCAAGCAAGGTTATTATGCCTTTAGGTGGAATTTTGGCAGCTATTTTTGTGGGATTTGTGATGAAAAAAGAAGCTTTAAAAATTTTATTTAAACCTTATATGAGGGGTATATTTTTTGAACTTTGGTATGTGTTTTTGAGATTTATTTCCCCTTTGGCTGTTGTTATAGTTATGATAGCCGCTTTTTTAAAGTGAGTTTGAAAAATAATGAGAACATATTTTTCAAAAATCGGTTTTGTATTGGCTGTTGCTGGTGGAGCCGTTGGTTTAGGTAACGCTTGGAAATTTCCAACTTTAAGTGCAGAAAATGGTGGTTTTGTTTTTGTGCTTTTATATTTGTTTTTTACTTTAACCATAGGATTTAGTATTTTTTTGGCTGAAGTGGCTATGGGACGTTTAAGTAAAAGTGATCTTGCAAATGCTTATTCAAATCTTGCCATAAAATATGGCAATAGATGGCGATATGGCGGCGTTTTTATGTTAGGTGGTATTTTTGTTCTCTCTTTTTATCTAGTTATTATGGGATGGGTTTTAAAATATACTGTAGTTAGTCTTTATTATCTTCCTAAAACCTTAGATGAAGCAGCAAGTAATTTTCAGAATTTAATTACTACAAATTTGACAAGTTCTGTTTTTTTCTTCACTTTATCTTTTTTTCTTACTTTATTAATAGTATCTAAAGGTTTAATCAAAGGGATTGAAAAATTAAACGTTGTTATAATGCCTAGCTTATTTTTAATGCTTGTTTTTATGTTGTTTTATTGCATGGGATTTAAGCAAGGTTTTGCAAATGCTTTTTCTTATTTATTTTATCCTGATTTTTCACATTTTAAATTTAGCTCTATTGCCGAAGCTTTAGGGCTTGCATTTTTTACCTTATGCTTGGGAATAGGTTGTATAGTTACATATTCATCAGCCTTGGATAAAAAAACAAATTTTATAAAAAGTTCAGTGTATATTGTTTTGATTAACTTATTGATTTCTTTTATCATGGGGCTTATTGTTTTTACTTTTATCTTTGAATTTGGAGCCGATCCGCATACTCAAGGAGCAGGAATTGTTTTTGTATCCTTGATGAGTTTATTTAATCAACTTGGAGCTTTAGGCTATATTTTTGCATTTTGTTTTTTCTTAGCACTTTTTTTTGCTGGTATTACTTCAGCTGTTTCAATGATAGAGCCTTTAACTTTTTATATGATTAATAACTATCAAATTTCTCGTGTTAAAGCTCTATTTTTAATAGGTTTATTTGTTTTTGTTTTTGGAATTTGTTGTATCTTGTCATTAAATTTAAATTTTTTTTCTATGTTTAGTTTTTTTGGCAAAGATTTTTTTACTTTATTAGATAAATTAACTTCAAATTTTTTACTTCCACTTGGTGCTATAGTATGCTCTATATTTGTAGGTTTTTTTATGAATAAAAAACAAATTTATAAAATTTTTTCTAAATTTATAAGTCGAAAAATTTTCTTAATTTGGTTGTTTTTTATTCGTTTTATATCGCCTATAGCAATAATTTTGGTAATGTGTTATCAAATTTTTGTATAATAATGAAAAAATATTTTTTTAAGGAAAAATAATGGCTAAAAAATTCATCGATGTAATGGATACAAGCTTTAGGGATGGTTTTCAGTCTGTTTATGGAGCTAGGGTTTTAATGGATGATTTTTTTCCTGCAGTAGAAGCAGCAAAAGAAGCGGGTATTACTCATTTTGAATTTGGTGGTGGTGCTAGATTTCAAAGCTTGTATTTTTATCTTAAAGAAGATGCTTTTACCATGATGGATAGATTTAGAGCTATTGTAGGAAAAGATGCCAATCTTCAAACTTTAGCAAGAGGGGTTAATACTGTTACTTTAGATACTGGAAGTAGTGAGCTTATTGATTTGCATGCAAAACTTTTTGCAAAACACGGTACCACAACGATAAGAAATTTTGATGCTCTTAATGATATAAATAATTTAAAATTTAGTGGCGAATGTATAGCAAAACATGGATTAAAACATGAAATCACTATTACCTTAATGGATCTACCGCCAAATTGCAAAGGTGCTCATGATGTGCCTTTTTATGAAAAAATTTTGAAAGAAATTTTAGCAGCAGAAATTCCTTTTCACAGCATTTGTTTTAAAGATGCAAGTGGAACTTCTAATCCAAATAAAATTTATGAAACCATTAAAATGGCTAGAAAAATTTTACCTCAAGATGCACATATTAGACTTCATACGCATGAAACCGCAGGGGTGAGTATAGCCTGCTATCTTGCAGCACTTGAAGCAGGTGTTGATGGTATCGATTTGGCTGCAGCTCCTGTAAGTGGTGGAACTTCTCAGCCTGATATTTTAACCATGATGCATGCCTTAAAAGGTAAAGATTATGATTTAGGTGGACTTGAAGAAGAAAAAATTCTAAAATACGAAGAAGTTTTAAAAGATTGTTTAAAAGAGTATTTTTTACCCCCTGAAGCTACTATGGTAAATCCACTTATTCCTTTTTCTCCTATGCCAGGAGGAGCTTTAACGGCAAATACACAAATGATGAGGGATAATAATATTTTAGATAAATTTCCACAGGTCATTCATGCTATGAGAGAAGTTGTAGAAAAAGGTGGATTTGGTACTTCGGTTACTCCAGTTTCTCAATTTTATTTTCAACAAGCATTTAATAATGTTATGTTTGGGCCTTGGAAAAAAATCGCAGAAGGTTATGGAAAAATGGTGCTTGGTTATTTTGGAAAAACTCCTGTTACACCCGATGCAAATATTGTTGAACTTGCTTCAAAACAACTTAATTTAGAACCTACTACAGAGCTTGCTATAAATATAGCTGATAAAGATGAGAGTAAAAGTATAGCTTATACCAAAACCTTACTTGAAAAAGAGGGTATAGAAACGAGTGAAGAAAATATATTTATTGCAGCAGCTTGTAAAGAAAAAGGTATAGCATTTTTAAAAGGAGAGGCAAAGATAAATGTACGCAAATTAGCTAGTATGCCAAAACCTATGAGTGTAGATGAAAACAAATTTACCGTAGCTGTAAATGGTAACAAATATCATGTAGAAGTAAGTTATGGTTTTGATAAAGATGTTAATGTTAAAAGTGTAAAAAAAGTAGAAGAAAATAAAAATATTATTTCTTCAAATTCAACAAGTTCTGTAGATGCTGAAAATGAAGTTTTAGCAGGTATCTCGGGTAATGTTTTTAAAATTTATGTTAACGAAGGTGAAGAAGTAAAATCAGGTCAAGCTATCATGGTTTTAGAAGCAATGAAAATGGAGATTGAGGTTAATGCCCCAAAAGATGGAATTATTTCAGAGCTTTGTATTAAAATAGGCGATACTGTTAATGAAGGTGAAGTATTAGCTATTTACAAGAATTAAAGTGAGGGAAAAATGAAAAAATTTGATAATTTAGGTTTAGATAACATAAAGGAAATTTTTCATAATTTAAGTTATGATGAATTAAATGCTCATGAAAAAGCAAATAATGAAGGTTTAAGCACGGATAATGATACTTTTTGTGTGGATACAGGGATTTTTACAGGTAGAAGTCCTAAAGATAAATATTTTGTAAAACAAGATCCATCTAGTAAATATATAGCTTGGGGAAAGGTAAATCAGCCTATTACAAAAGAATTATTTGATAAACTTTTAACTAAAGCAAAGCAAGAATTAAGCGGAAAGAAAATTTATGTTCAAGATGCTTTTTGCGGTGCTTCTTTGCAAAGTCGCAAAGCAGTAAGATTTGTTACTGAAATTGCATGGCAAGCGCATTTTGTTAAAAATATGTTTATTCGCCCAAGTCAAGAGGAACTTGAGAATTTTAAAGCAGATTTTATTGTTTATAATGCTTGCAAATGTATCAATGAAGATTACAAACAAGATGGTTTAAATTCAGAGGTTTTTGTGATCTTTAATGTTGAAGAAAATATAGCGGTTATTGGTGGAACTTGGTATGGTGGAGAAATGAAAAAAGGTATTTTTTCTATGATGAATTATTGGCTGCCACTAGAAAATAAACTTTCTATGCATTGTAGCGCAAATGTCGGAGAAAAAGACGATGTCGCACTTTTCTTTGGACTTAGCGGTACAGGAAAAACTACGCTTTCAACCGATCCAAAAAGAAGACTCATAGGTGATGATGAGCATGGCTGGGATGATGAAGGTGTATTTAATTTTGAGGGCGGTTGTTATGCAAAAACAATCAATCTTGATCCTGAGCATGAGCCTGAAATTTATGGAGCTATTAAAAGAAATGCACTTTTAGAAAATGTAGTTTTAAGAGCTGATAAGAGTGTTGATTATGCCGATGCTTCAAAAACAGAAAATACGAGAGTTTCTTATCCTATAGAGCATATTGAAAATCATGAGCCTAGCTTAAAAGCAGGGCATCCAAAAAATATTATATTTTTAAGTGCAGATGCTTTTGGAATTTTACCTCCGGTGAGTAAATTAAGTAAAGAGCAGGCTATGTATTATTTTTTAAGCGGTTATACAGCAAAAGTAGCTGGAACTGAGCGTGGTATAACAGAGCCTCAAGCAACTTTTTCAGCTTGCTTTGGAGAACCTTTTATGCCTTTGCATCCAACGGTTTATGCGAGATTGCTTGGTGAAAAGATTGAAAAACATGAAGTTAGTGTTTATCTTGTTAATACGGGTTGGAGCGGTGGAAGTTACGGTGTAGGTAAAAGAATGAGCATTAAGGCTACTAGAGCTTGCATTAATGCTATTTTAGATGGAAGTATTGTAAAATGCGAATTTGAAAATTTTGAAGTGTTTAATTTAGCTATTCCAAAAGCTTTAGAAGGTGTAGAAAGCACGCTTTTAAATCCTATAAATACTTGGTTGGATAAAAATGCCTATGCTGAAACAAGAGATAAGCTAGCACATATGTTTGTGCAAAATTTCAAACGTTATGAAGATGTCAAAGAAGGTATTGAATTTAGCAAATTTGGACCAAAAATTTAAGGTATTTAAATGAAAAATGAAATGTGGTCAGGACGCTTTAGCGGTGCAAGCGATGAGCTTTTAAAAGAATTTAATGCGAGTTTAAATGTAGATAAAACTTTGTTTAATGAAGATATACAAGGATCTATAGCGCATGCTACAATGCTTGAAAGTTGTGGTATTTTAAAAAAAGAAGAATTAGATGCTATTATAAAAGGCTTAAAAAAAGTTAAAAGTGAAATAGAGCAAGGTAAATTTGTTTTTGATATTAAAGATGAAGATATACATATGGCTATAGAAAAGCGTTTAAGCGAGATTATAGGCAGTGAAATTGGTGGAAGACTTCATACTGCAAGAAGTAGAAATGACCAAGTGGCTACTGATTTTAAACTTTTTGTCAAAAAATCTCACATAGAACTTTTAAAACTTTTAAAAGAATTGATTCAAACTATGCTCGAACATGCTAAAGCGCACAAAAAAACCATTATGCCAGGTTTTACACATTTACAACACGCTCAGCCTGTGAGTTTTTCTTTTTATATTTTAGCTTATGCTTTTATGTTAATGCGAGATGTTAAGCGTTTGCAAAATAGCCTAGAACTTGCAGACTTTTTGCCACTTGGATCTTGTGCATGTGCAGGAACAAGCTATAAAACCAATCGTGAGTTGAGTGCTAAAATTTTAGGATTTAAAGATATTATGCCAAATGCTATGGATGGAGTGAGTGATAGGGATTTTGCTCTTGATTTACTTTATGATATAGCAGTTATTTTTACACACACTTCAAGACTTTGTGAAGAAATGATTTTATTCTCAAGTTCGGAGTTTTCTTTTATAACTATAAGTGATAGTTTTTCAACGGGAAGTTCTATTATGCCTCAGAAAAAAAACCCCGATGTTTGTGAGCTTATACGTGGAAAAACAGGGCGTGTTTATGGAAATTTGATTTCTCTTTTAACTATAATGAAAGCTTTACCTTTAGCTTATAATAAAGATATGCAAGAAGATAAAGAAGGACTTTTTGATAGTGTAAAAACGGCTAAAGATAGCTTAATCATCTTAAATGCAATGTTAAAAGAAATACGAATTAATAAAGAAAATATGCTTAATGCTTGTAAAAAAGGTCATTTGTTGGCTACCGATTTGGCAGATTATTTGGTGCGTGAAAAAAATATTCCTTTTAGAAAAGCACATTTTATAGTGGGAAATGTTGTTGCACAAGCTGAAGCACAAGGCATTGATATAAGTGAAATTAAAGATCTTTCAAAAATAGATCCTGTATTTGATGAAAAAGCTATGGAACTTTTAAATTTTGAATTTTCTTTAAATTCTAAGCAAAGTGAAGGCTCAAGTTCTATTGCAAGCGTAGAAAAGCAAATTCAAATTTTGGAAGGTTTTATTCAAAATTTATAAATATTGTTTAGGCTATTTTGCCTAAACATTGAATCTAAAATGCATTACATCGCCATCTAAAACGATATAGTCTTTTCCTTCAAGGCGTAGCTTTCCTGCTTCTTTGGCGCCATTTTCGCCTTTGTATTGGATATAATCTTCATAGGAAATAACTTCAGCTTTTATGAAACCTTTTTCAAAGTCATTGTGAATTACACTTGCTGCTTTTGGTGCTTTCCAACCTTTTTTGATTGTCCAAGAACGCACTTCAACTACACCAGCGGTAAAATAACTGATCAGTCCAAGCTTAGCAAAAGCAGTGCGTATGATTTGATCAAGACCGCTTTCGTTAACTCCTAGAGAACTTAAAAATTCATGACTTTCTTCATCACTTAATCCTACTAATTCTTCTTCGATTTTTGCACAAAGCTTGATAACTTCATGATCATTTTTTTTAGCATATTCTTTTAAAGCTTTTACATAATCATTATCTTCACTAATACCATTTTCATCAACATTTGCACCATAAATCACTTCTTTAGCAGAAAGCAGTCTTAATTCTTTGATTAAGGCTTGATAAATTTCACTTTCTTTTTCAGGGTAAGAACTTGCAGCTAAGCCTTTGTTTAAATGATCAAGTAAGGAATTTGCAAGTTCGAGACTTTCTTTAGCACCCTTTTGATTGGCTTTGGCTTCTTTGGTGAGTTTTTCTATTTTTTTACTCAGTTGTTCAATATCTGCTAAAATAAGCTCTGTATTGATAATTTCTACATCACGTAAAGGATCAACTCCACCTTCAACATGGGTGATATTTTCTTCATCAAAACAACGCACTATGTGTAAAATAACCTCAGTTTCGCGTATATTTGAAAGAAATTTATTTCCCAAGCCTTCGCCTTTACTTGCACCTTTAACAAGTCCAGCGATATCTACAAATTCTATTAAAGAATGCATAATTTTTTCAGGTTTTACGATTTTGGCAAGTTCATTAAGTCTTAAATCAGGAACTTCAACCATGGCTTTATTAGGCTCTATGGTGCAGAAAGGATAGTTTGCGCTTTGGGCATTTTGTGCTTTAGTTAAAGCATTAAAAGTCGTTGATTTGCCAACATTTGGAAGTCCTACTATACCTACACTTAAACTCATTTAGCTTTCCTTAAAATTTGAATTAAATAATTAACACACATTCTAACTCCAGCTCCACTTGCGCCAAAACTAGAATATCCCCAAGATTTTTCTGTATAAGCAGGTCCTGCTATATCAAGATGTAGCCATTTGTCTTTATATTCTTTACGAATAAATTTATCTAAAAATAACCCTGCGGTAATTGCACCTCCGTAGCGACTAGAGGCAGTGTTGCTAACATCGGCAATATTTGATTTTATAAGTTCTTTTAAGTGAGGGTTGAAGTGTAAGATTGTAGTATATTCTCCACTTTTTTTAGAGCTTAGATAAAAATCATTTTGCAATTCTTCATTATTTCCCATAATAGCGCTTGTAAATTCACCAAGTCCTACAACACAAGCTCCAGTAAGAGTTGCCATATCGATAAGTAAATCAGGTTTTAAATCTTGTGCAAAAGAAAGACAATCAGCTAAAACCAAGCGTCCTTCTGCATCTGTATTTCTTACCTCTATGCTTACACCTTCACGACTGATTAACACATCATCGGGCTTATAAGCATTGCCGCCTATCATATTTTCAGTTGCACCTAAAATACAATGCACTTCTAAATCTAAAGCAAGTTCAGCTACGGCTTTTATGATTCCCATTGCTGCTGCTGCACCGCTTTTATCAGCTTTCATTGTAAGCATAAAATCAGCTGGTTTTAAGCTTAATCCACCGCTATCGTAAGTTAAGCCTTTTCCAACAAATACAACACGTTTTTTTGCATTTTTGGCTTTATAGCTTAGATGAATGAGGCGTGGTGGGTGTACCGAGGCACGATTTACTGCTAAAAAGGCATTCATTTTTTCTTTGGCTAAAAATTTTTCATCATAAATTTTACAAGTGATGTTTTTATTTTCTTTAGCTAAATTTTGTGCATCTTCTGCCATTTTCAAAGGGGTGTAAATTTCAGGAATTTCATTGACTATATTTTTAGTAAAATTTGTGGCATTAGCTAAAATTTCTCCACGCTCTAAACCTATCTTAGCTTCATCTTTATTAAATTTCTTACCATTTAATTCTTCGCTTGAAATAATAAATCTTTCTAAAGTACTTGTTTTTTTCTCACTTTTATATTTGTCAAATTTATAAGCTCCAAAAAGTACGCCTTCAACTAAAGATGCAAAACTTCTAACTACACAATCTCCTATTATGCTAGGAAGTTTTACGCTTTTAATATTAAGTTTCTCAAGAGTTTTATATGCTGTGTAAAGACTTAATCTTATATCCTCATAAGCAAGACTTTTAAGCTCTAAATAAAGCTTTTTATTGTTTAAGTCCAATAAAACACCTTCGCCTTTGTAATTATTAAGTTTAAAAAAATCTTTTTCTTTGTTAAAATTTTTTAAATTTTTATCCTGTATAAAAACAAGTTCAAAGTCTGCTTTTATAGCATCTAGTTTTTTATCGTTTAATTCAAATTTCATGGTTTTTTCCTTTTATCTTTAAGTATAGCTTTTTCCATTTGTTTAAAACCAAATAATAAAAGGGATAAAAAAGCTATAATAATAATGGCTGCATAATACCAATGTTCTTCAGCCCAGGTCACCATCTTCCAAATTTGTTCTCCAAAATACCAAGCTAGAAGTATAGTGATTGATGCCCAAACCCAAGCGCTAAAAAGATTGATGATAGCAAATTTTTTTGCGCTATAACGTGTGACTCCTATACTCATAGGTATAATGGTTCTAAAGCCATACATATAGCGTTGTATAAAAATAATAGGCCAACCAAAACGTTGTAAAAGTAAGTGTGCTACTGCAAATTTACGCCTTTGAGTTTTTAATTTTTTTTGTATGTAGCGTTTATTATATCTTCCTATATAGAAATAAATTTGATCACCTACAAAACCACCAAGTCCTGCTATAAATATAATAAAACCTAGATTTACATGTCCTTGATGGGCAAAAATACCTGCTAAAATTAAAGCCAACTCCCCTTCTAAAATACACCATAAAAAAATAATAATATAAGCTAGATCTTTGTATTGGTAAAGTAAATTTTTTAAAAATTCTTCCATTTGTACCTTTCTATAGTTTTAAATTTCTAAAACACTATAAACTGAAGTAAGTTTTTCAAGTTTATTTGCTCCATTTAAATCTTTAAGATTCATTAAAAAACAAGCTTCAACGCATTTTGCTCCAGCTTTTTGAATGAGTTTATACGAAGCTATAGCTGTTCCGCCAGTTGCTATTAAATCATCTACAAGTAAAACTCTTGCATTTTGAATATTTTTAAATGCATCTTTATGAAGTTCTACTTTATCGCTGCCATATTCAAGATCGTATTCGCAGCTAAAGGTTTCAAAAGGGAGTTTCCCAGGTTTTCTAATAGGCACAAAAGGAAGATTAAGTTTTGCACAAATCATAGATGCAAAGATAAATCCTCTGCTTTCTGTTCCTGCTATGAAGTCTAGATTGTAATCTTTGTAGCGTTCTTTTAAATGTTTAAGTAGAAAATTTAAAGTCTCTTTGTTATTTAGTAGAGTGGTAATATCTCTAAAAATAATTCCTTTTTTTGGAAAATCAGGAATAATTCTAATGCTATCAAGCAGGTATTTTTGTTCTTCTTGTGTTAGTTTTATCATAATAATGCCTCGATTTTTGCTTCTAATTCTTTAATTCTTTGTCTTAGTTTGTCATTTTCTAAACGATATTGAGAATTTCTAGTTCTTAAAGATGTAAGGTCTGCTTTGATTTTATTAAGTTCTTCTGTGAGTATATCTATATTTCCAAGACTTCTTTGAAGTTGGATTTGTAGTTTTCTAATAACAATCTCAGTATCATCAAGATTGTTTTTGATAAAATCTTTTGATGTTTTTTCTTTATTAAGTAAAGTTTTATAGTAAAACAACATTACAATCAGATAGATAGTTGCACAAATCAATATAGTTAAAACAAGCCAGTTTGTAAACATTATATTTTTACCTCAATTTTTTGGATTCTTTGCATATGTCTCCCTTCTTCAAAAGGAGTTTGAATGAATTTTTCTATAATATCTATAGCCAATTCAATCCCGATTAATCTTCCGCCTAATGCCAAAACATTGGCATCATTATGTCTTCTTGCAAGTTCTGCACTTAAGCTTTCATGGCATAATGCACAACGAATGTTTTTATGACGATTTGCTGCAATAGAAATTCCAATTCCGCTTCCACAAATAAGAATGCCAAAGCTTCGTTTGTCTATTTTTTCGGCAAGTAAATGTGCATAATCAGGATAATCGCAGCTTACGCAAGTGTTTGTTCCTAAATCGTTAAAAATTATATTTTTTTCTTTCAAAAATACGCAAATTTTTTCTTTTAATTCAAAACCAGCATGATCACTAGCAATATAAATTTTTTCCCTAAGCATTGGTTTCCTACATTACTATATAAAATAAGATAAAAACCTAATCTTATCATATTAAATCATAAAAACAGCTTTTCTTTTTTTAAAATAAGCTTTATTTTTCTTTATATATGTTAGAATTATGTGACAAGAAAAATAAAATTTCAATAAATTAAGGGGAGAAGAAAATGAAGCTCATACTTATAGGATCTTCAACAGGTGGTCCTAATCAGCTTAAATTTCTTTTAAAGGATATTGATATAAAAAATACTTGTGTAGTTATAGCTCAACACATGAGTGCCAGTTTTATTCCATCTTTTGTGGGGCAATTTAATAAAGAAGCTTTTAGTGAAGTGTGCTTATTGAATGATAAAGAGATATTAAGCAATAAAATTTATATTTGCCCTAAAAATACTATTTTATCTGGAAATTTAAATATTGTAGCCGCTTGGCAAGATGTGGCTTCAAGCTTTAAACCGAGTGTGGATTTACTTTTTCATTCCGCTGTTTCTTTGGCAAAAACAAATAAAATACTTGCTATTATTTTAACGGGCATGGGAGATGATGGCGCAAAAGGTTTATTTGAGCTTTATAAAACAGGAGTTAGATGTTTATGCGAGAATGAAGCAGATAGCGTCGTTTATGGTATGCCAAAAAGAGCAAAAGATATGAATCCGCATTTAAAACCTATGAGCTTAAAAGAAATTAAAAAAGAAATTGTAAATTTTATTGATCAGGATTAATAAAAGGAAAATTGCATGGAAAAAAAAATAACTCCTAGCGAATTAGAGCTTAATGAATTTATAAAAATTATCAACGAAATGAGCGGTATTGATTTAACCGATAAAAAAAATATACTAGCTTTAAAGTTGAATAAATTTCTTGAAGGAACTAATACTAAAAATTTTTCCGAATTTTTGGGAAAATTAAAAAGCAATAGACAACTTAAACAAGAAACTTTAGATTTTGTAACCATAGGTGAAACTTATTTTTTAAGAGAATTGGTTCAATTGAAAGAAATAATTTATTATGCTAAAAGCTTAGAAAAGAGAGTAAATATCCTAAGCGCCCCTTGTTCAAGTGGAGAAGAGGTATATTCTTTGGCATTATTGGCTGCACAGAATTTTATTAAAGATATGTATATTTTAGGCATTGATATTAATTCAAGCGTGATTGAAAAAGCAAAACTTGGAAAATATCAAGGAAGAACTTTACAGCGATTGAGCGAGAGTGAAAAAAGAAGGTTTTTTTTGGAAAGCGAAGATAAATTTTATACTATTAATAAAAATGAGCTTTGTACTTGTAAATTTGAACTTTGCAATGTTTTTGAAGAAAAATTTTCAAGATTGGGAAAATTTGATATTATAGCTTCTAGAAATATGATTATTTATTTTGATCATGAATCAAAACTAAAACTTATGGAGAGATTTCATAGAATTTTAAATGATAAAGGAAGGCTTTATGTTGGCAATGCTGATTTAATTCCAGAGACTATTTATTTTAAAAAGATTTTCTCTCCAAGAGGTGTTTACTATGAAAAAGTATAAATTCTAAAAATTACTAAAAGTTACACTTTAGAAATTTATTAGTAAAAATAAGTTACATTTTGAAGTAGTTTTCTTTATTTAATGATAAAATAATTTTAATTAATTTTATATTTAGTTAAAAATAAAGGAAAAAACTTGATTGAATTAAAAAATGTAAACAAATACTACGGAACTCATCATGTTCTAAAGAATATTAATCTTTCTGTTAAAGAAGGTGAGAAGCTTGTTATTATAGGTCCAAGTGGAAGTGGAAAAAGTACAACTATCCGTTGCATGAATGGGCTTGAAGAAGTTAGTTCAGGCGAGGTCGTAGTTAACAATCTTGTTTTAAATCATAAAAATAAAATTGAAATTTGTCGAAAATATTGTGCAATGGTTTTTCAGCATTTTAATTTATATCCACATATGACGGTTCTGCAAAATTTGACCTTAGCTCCAATGAAACTTCAAAAAAAATCTAAAAAAGAAGCTGAAGAAACAGCTTTTAAGTATTTAAAAGTCGTAGGTTTAGTGGATAAAGCAAATGTTTATCCAGCAACCCTTTCAGGCGGACAACAACAACGCGTTGCTATAGCAAGATCACTTTGTACTAAAAAACCCTATATTTTATTTGATGAACCTACTTCAGCCCTTGATCCAGAAACCATACAAGAGGTTTTAGATGTAATGAAAGAAATTTCACATCAAAGCAATACTACCATGGTGGTTGTTACACACGAAATGGGTTTTGCAAAAGAAGTAGCAGATAGGATTATTTTTATGGAAGATGGTGCTATTGTGGAAGAAAATATTCCTAGTGAATTTTTCTCAAATCCAAAAACTGAAAGAGCGCGACTCTTTTTAGGGAAAATTCTTAAAAATTAACCAAAATTGAAAGGAGAAAAAATGGTTTTTAGAAAATCTTTGTTAAAGTTGGCAGTTTTTGCTCTAGGTGCTTGTGTTGCATTTAGCAATGCTAATGCAGCAGAAGGTAAACTTGAGTCTATTAAATCTAAAGGACAATTAATAGTTGGTGTTAAAAATGATGTTCCGCATTATGCTTTACTTGATCAAGCAACAGGTGAAATTAAAGGTTTCGAAGTAGATGTTGCTAAATTGCTAGCTAAAAGTATATTGGGTGATGATAAAAAAATAAAACTAGTTGCAGTTAATGCTAAAACAAGAGGCCCTTTGCTTGATAATGGTAGTGTAGATGCAGTGATAGCAACTTTTACTATTACTCCAGAGAGAAAAAGAATTTATAATTTCTCAGAGCCTTATTATCAAGATGCTATAGGGCTTTTAGTCTTAAAAGAAAAAAAATATAAATCTTTAGCTGATATGAAAGGTGCAAATATTGGAGTGGCTCAAGCTGCAACTACAAAAAAAGCTATAGGTGAAGCTGCTAAAAAAATTGGTATTGATGTTAAATTTAGTGAATTTCCTGATTATCCAAGTATAAAAGCTGCTTTAGATGCTAAAAGAGTTGATGCGTTTTCTGTAGACAAATCAATATTGTTAGGCTATGTGGATGATAAAAGTGAAATTTTGGCAGATAGTTTTGAACCACAAAGTTATGGTATTGTAACCAAAAAAGATGATCCAGCTTTTGCAAAATATGTTGATGATTTTGTAAAAGAACATAAAAATGAAATTGATGCTTTAGCGAAAAAATGGGGTTTATAATATGAATGAAAGCGTAGGTTTTGTTGAACATTTAAGACAAATTCTTACTTCTTGGGGTTTATATGATGAAAATAGTATAAGCCCTTTTGCGGTATGGAAATTTTTAGATGCTTTGGATAATAAAGATGCTTTTATTAATGGTTTTATTTATACTTTAGAAGTAAGTATTCTTGCTTTGCTTATAGCTACAATTTTTGGAACTATAGGCGGAGTTATGGCTACAAGTAGATTTAAAATTATCAGAGCCTACACTAGAATTTACGTAGAGCTTTTTCAAAATGTTCCTTTGGTAATACAAATTTTCTTTTTGTTTTATGCCTTGCCTGTTTTAGGTATAAGACTTGATATATTTACTATTGGTGTATTGGGTGTTGGAGCTTATCACGGAGCTTATGTAAGCGAGGTGGTTAGAAGTGGAATTTTGGCTGTGCCAAGAGGTCAGTTTGAAGCTTCTGCTTCTCAAGGATTTACTTATATTCAACAAATGCGTTATATTATAGTACCTCAAACCATTAGAATTATTTTACCACCGATGACAAATCAAATGGTAAATTTAATCAAAAATACCTCTGTATTGCTTATTGTAGGTGGAGCTGAGTTAATGCATTCTGCTGATAGCTATGCAGCTGATTATGGAAATTATGCGCCAGCTTATATATTTGCAGCGGTTTTATATTTTATAATTTGTTATCCTTTGGCTTATTTTGCAAAGGCTTATGAAAATAAATTAAAAAAAGCACATTTAACGAGATAAAGGGTTGTTAATGGAAAATGTTTTTAATGCACAAAATATTGAATTTTTAATGCAAGGTTTATTTCTGACATTAAAAATAGCCTTAGCAACTTGTATTATTTCGATTGTTTTTGGAACTTTTTTAGCTATAACTAAAAATTATGGGGATAGATTAAGTAAATTTTTAGCAGCTTGCTATATAGATATTTTTAGAAATACTCCTTTATTATTATGGATGCTTGCAGCTTGTTTTGTTCTACCTGTATTTTTTGGACAATTTCCTCAAGCTTTTTGGGGTACTATAGGATTTTCACTTTATACGAGTTCGGTTATGGCTGAAATTATTAGAGGTGGATTAAATTCTATACCAAAAGGTCAGTTTGAAGCAGCTTATTCTCAAGGTTTTGGTAAATTTTTTACTCTTTTTTATATTATTTTACCACAAACTTTTAGAAAAATAATACCTGCTTTATTATCTCAAATTGTAACCACTGTAAAGGATACAGCTTATTTAGCGGGTTTAGGTATAGCTGAACTTACTTATAATTCAAAAACTATATTGGCAAAACTAACAAGTTTTGAAGAAATTTTAGCGATGATAGGTGTTGTTGCGGGAATTTATTTTATAATATGTTTTTCGCTTTCTATGTTGGTAAGATATTATGCCAAAAAGACAGCTTACATTTCTTAAAAAAGCTTATATTTTTATATAAGCTTTTTAAATTTACAGCAGTTTTTAACATTTTTTTTATTAAAATCTTTTATATTAATTCATAATTTTATTGATTAAGGTTTTTTATGCGAGGTTATAAAATTTTTTCAGGCTCAGCTAATGTCGAATTTGCAAGACAAGTTTCTAAATATCTCTCCCTGCCTTTAAGTGATGCTGGAGTAAAGCGGTTTAGTGATGGAGAGATTAGCGTTCAAATTGATGAGAGTGTACGCGGAAAGGATGTTTTTATTATTCAAAGTACTTGCGCTCCTACAAACGATAACTTAATGGAACTTTTAATTCTTACAGATGCTTTGCGTCGCTCAAGTGCAAATTCAATTACGGCTATTATCCCATATTTTGGCTATGCGAGACAAGATAGAAAAGCAAATCCTAGAGTGCCAATTACTGCTAAACTTGTGGCTAATTTGATTCAAGCAGCTGGGATTGATCGCGTAGCTACGATAGATTTGCATGCAGGGCAAATTCAGGGTTTTTTTGATATTCCAGTAGATAATCTTTATGGAAGTATAGTTTTTAATGATTACATTAAAGCCAAACATTTTAAAAATGCTATTATAGGAAGTCCAGATATAGGGGGTGTTGCAAGAGCTAGGAGTGTTGCAAAGCATTTAGGGCTTGATATAGTTATAGTTGATAAGCGTCGTGAAAAAGCCAATGAAAGTGAAGTAATGAATATTATTGGAGATGTAAAAGATAAAGAAGTTATCTTAGTGGATGATATTATTGATACTGCTGGCACTATAGTTAAAGCCGCGGAAGCTTTAAAAGAAAAAGGTGCAAAATCTGTTATGGCTTGCTGTACTCATGCAGTTTTAAGTGGAAAAGCCTATGAGAGAATAGCAAGTGGAGCTTTAGATGAGCTTGTGGTAACAGATACTATACCTTTAAAAGAGCAATTACCAAATATTAAAGTATTAAGCGTTACACCTGTTTTTGCTGAAGTAATACGTCGTGTTTATCATAACGAAAGTGTAAATTCTCTTTTTATTTAGATTAAAAAAGCTTAAAGATTATTTTTAAGCTTTTCATTTTTATGCTACTTAAAGAAACAAAAAACATATATTTTTTTAAAAATGTGAAAAAACTAAACATCTTTCTATACAATTTAATCTATAAATCTGCTATTCTTTGAAAATATTTTATTTTCTTAGGAGAAATATGACTCAGTTAAGTACTAAAATTTTATGGTTGTTTGTTGCAACTTTAGGCGCTATTTGTTTTGGTTATTTAGCTTTACAAAATGGCGAAAGTGTATCAGCGATTTATTTGGTGGTTGCTGCTGTATGTATTTATATGATAGGATATAGATTTTATGGGCGTTTTGTAGCTTATAAGGTTTTAGAACTTGATAAAAATCGTGCAACACCAGCACTTGTAGAAAATGATGGGCGTGATTTTGTGCCTACAAATAAAGCTGTATTATTTGGACATCATTTTGCTGCTATTGCAGGAGCAGGTCCATTAGTAGGACCTATCTTGGCCGCTCAAATGGGATATTTGCCTTCTATGCTTTGGATTTTAGTAGGAGGAGTTTTAGCGGGTGCTGTGCATGATTTTGTTGTTCTTTTTATATCTACTCGTAGAAAAGGTAGAAGTCTTGGCGAGATAATTAAGGATGAGATGGGTAAATTTACAGGTGGAGTTGCTATGGTGGCGATTTTTGGTATTATGCTTATTATTATTGCCATTTTAGCTATGGTGGTTGTAAAAGCTTTAGCAGAATCTCCATGGGGTTTATTTACTATCGCAATGACTATTCCTATAGCAATATTTATGGGAATTTATATGCGTTTTATCCGTCCAGGTAGGGTAGGGGAGGTTTCTATAATAGGTTTTGTGCTTTTAATTTTGGCTATTCATTATGGTAGCGTTATAGCTGCTGATCCTTATTGGGCTAAAATATTTACTTTAGAAGCTCCAACTTTGGCAATTGTTATGATGGCTTATGGTTTTATTGCTTCTGTTTTACCTGTGTGGTTTTTACTTGCTCCAAGAGATTATCTTTCAACTTTTTTGAAAATTGGTGTTATTGTGGTAATGGCTGTAGCTATTGTTTTGGTTGCTCCTGATTTACAAATGCCAAAAGCAAATACTCAGTATTTTGATGGAACAGGTCCAGTATTTGCAGGTGGAGTGTTTCCATTTTTATTTATTACCATTGCTTGTGGTGCGATCAGTGGTTTTCATGCTTTGATTTCTAGTGGAACTACTCCTAAAATGCTTGAAAACGAAACTCATGCTTTGGCTGTTGGATATGGCTCTATGCTTGCTGAAAGCGCTGTGGCGATTATGGCTTTAATTTGTGCTTGTATTTTACATCCAGGTCTTTATTTTGCTATAAACTCAAGCTCTGCTTTGATAGGAACAGATGTTGTAAATGTAGCACAAACCATTTCAAGTTGGGGATTTAGTATTGCTCCTGAAGAAATTACTACTTTAACCGCAAATATAGGAGAGCATACTATACTTTCAAGAACAGGTGGAGCTCCAACTTTTGCTATAGGTGTAGCTTTGATCTTGCATGAACTTTTTGGCGGCGTGGATTTGATGGCTTTTTGGTATCATTTTGCTATATTGTTTGAAGCTTTATTTATTTTAACAGCGGTGGATGCTGGGACAAGGGCTTGTCGTTTTATGGTGCAAGATATATTGGGTAATGTTTATAAACCTTTAGGAGATATTCATAATTATCCAGCTGGACTTTTGGCTACGGCTTTAAGTGTTGCAGGTTGGGGATATTTTCTTTATCAAGGCGCCATTGATCCTAAGGGAGGAATTTATACACTTTGGCCTCTTTTTGGCGTGAGTAATCAAATGCTTGCGGGTATGGCTTTGCTTCTTGCTACAACTATACTTGTAAAAATGGGCAAGGCAAGATATACTTGGGTTACTTTAGTACCTGCGGTATTTGTCTTAGCGGCAACTCTGTATGGAGGAATTCAAAAAATTATGCCTTATGAAGAAGGCAATAAAGTAGCAAATGCGGTAAGTCATGTAGCCGCCGTTAGCATACAAAGTCAAAAAATTAAAGATTTAGAATTTAAATTAAATAATACTAAAGATGAAAAAGAAATTTCTACAATTAAAAAAGAAATTTCAATAGCCACTCAAAGTAAAGTTGGAAATTTACTTAATGCAATTCTTTGTGTGTTCTTTATGATGGCTACCTTGCTTGTTATAATTTCTTGTATAGGAATTTGCTTAGGTAAAATTAAAATTCCTCTTAAAGAAACTAAGTATATTAAGATTGATGAATTTCAAAAAATTTAAGTATTATTATGAAAAAGCCGAAAGGTTTTTTCATCCCTTGGTGGGACTTTCTAGTTATGATAAGTATTTAGAACACATGAAACAAAAACATCCAGGAAAAATTCCAAAAACCAGAGGGGAATTTTTCAAAGAATGTCTAGATAAAAAATATAATAGTGGCGGTTTAAATAAATGCTGATAAGCTTAAAGGATAAAGTTTTATCATACAAAATAAGCTTTAAGCATTTAAAAAGCCATGAATTCTTTTAAGTTCTTCACTAATAGGCTTTTTCTTTCCATCTCTTGTAACACTTACATAAGTTACTAAAGCCGAAGTTACATTAATACAAGAAGTACAACCTTGAGAATCCACTCTTTGAGCTGTGACTTCTACTTCAACGCTGATTGAAGTGTTGCCCACATTTACAACTTTAGAGTAACAAGAAATTATATCGCCTATAAAAACAGGTTCTTTAAAAACTACTTTATCCATAGAGATGGTTACAACGCGTTCAGGAGAAAGTTCTCTTGCTGCGATAGCTCCTGCTAAATCGATTTGTGAAAGTATCCATCCGCCAAAAATATTTCCTGCTGGATTTGTGTCACTTGGCATAGCTACAATTTTTAATTTTGGTTCTCCCATATCTCTCATTTTTACTCCTTATTTTAAAAAATGAATTATAATTAAAAAAGTTAAAAAGGAGAATAAAAGTATGAATAATTTTAAAGAAATAGCTAAATTGGTTAGAAAATACAAAGAAAGAAATAATGCGTTATATGAGTTTTTAGACAAAGAAGATGTGGGCGAGTATTTTAGATCTTTGATTTCTTTAAGTGAGTTAAAACAAGATACAACAACTATGCTAGCCATACTTAGGCGTTTGGTTGATTTAAAGGAAGAAAATTTAGTTCAAGAGTGGAAAAAAAACAACTTTAAGGAAGATAAGATTATAGAGTTAAAACATAAGTTCTATGAAGAGGTTAGAAAGTTTTACGAAAAAGAACATCAAAATTTAATTAATGAAATAAAAGAGAAAAAACTTTTAAATAATTTTTATCTGTCTTTAATACAAGGAGTGCATAATATAGGTTTAATTATGAATATTTTTGAAATTTCTTGGACTAAAGAAATTATAGAAAAAAATAATAAAATTTTATCTACTCAATTTCCAAATTTAGATGATGCAATGGAATTTTTACGTAAAAATCATTTATATCAAAAAACTCCAGAAGGAGAAATTTGTGAGCGAAGCTACGGTGTTTTAGTTAGAATAGGAAATTTATGGAAATTTGTTCCTTATGCGAGATTTTTCGAGAATGAAATTTTAAAATTAGAATTTGCTTTTGAAGATATGATTGATCAGCTTAAAATATTTGCTAGCAACGAAGAGGAAAAAGCTTATATAGAATATTTTGAAAAATTAAAATTGGCGTTTTGTGAAAAAGATGAAGATAGAGTTATAAAAGCTTGGCAAGAAGCTGAATTTGCTTGGATGAAAGTAAAATCACCTTTACAAGTGGGACATCCTTTAGAATATTATGAAGATAATTATACTCATGCGGTGGCATTAGAATGGGATATAAGAATAGAAGATGAAAATGATTTTGATGTTTTGAAATTTGGTAGTGAAATTAAGGAAAGTTTTGAACATGTTTATAAAAATATAGGACTTGAAGATTGTGAATTAGAAAAAGAAGTTTTATCTAATATAGAAAAAACTCAACTTTATATTTGCACTCCGATGATATTTTATGGTGCTGAACTTAAAGGTTTATTCTCAGCTCAAGTCGTTCCAAATGATGAGTTTGTAAGTTCTAAGGCGGGCAAAAAAATATTTGCCTTTATAAATTTTGTATATGAAAATGCTAAAACAAAGCCTTTTATGAAAATTTCTAGCGAGATTTTTGATAAAGAATTTTTGGATTTTGGAAGAAATATTTTATTTTATCAGGAAAAAATTTGGAAAAGGGTTTATGAAGTATCAACTATAGGCCATGAATTTGGTCATATATTTTTTATTGCTAATGATACCGAAAAAACAATGAATCAGAGTGGTTTTTTTAAAAATATAGAAGAATATAAAGCTACTACAGGTGGACTTATAAATTTCTTTTATCACGAACAAGATGACTTGATAATGCCTGTTTTTCATGAACTTATAAAAAGAGCTATTGGACTTATTTCTTGGCAAAGGGTTGATGAAGTTAGACCTTATTATACAGAAGGACTTATTCATCTTAGTTTGCTTTTTGAAAGTGAAGTATTGATTTTTGAAAATAATAATTTGAAGATAAATTTTGATTTAGGGCATTATGAAAAATTTAAAGAACTAACTTTAAAAAATTATCATGAATTAGCAAAACACTATGCTTTAAGACTTGATGCAAAAGAGTTTTTAAGTAGATTTTGTGAAATTGAAGATAATATTTTTCTTCCTATTATGCCTAAGTGTAAAGAATTTGTTAAATTTTATTATGATTTATACGAGAAAATTGGCAATGAAATTGATAATAGCGGAGAATTTGAAAGATATAAGAAAAAATAATAAAGTTTTTTGAAAAAAACTTAAAAAAGCTGTTTTTTACTTGATATTGTTTTTTAAATATGCTAAAATTAGGCGTTTCAATTAAAACAAAGGAGCTTTTATGACCAAAGCAGATTTCATTTCATTAGTTGCTCAAACAGCTGGGCTAACAAAAAAAGACGCTACTACTGCTACTGATGCAGTTATTTCTACTATTACTGATGTTTTAGCTAAAGGTGATAGCATCAGTTTTATTGGTTTTGGTACTTTTTCAACTCAAGAAAGAGCTGCTAGAGAAGCTAGAGTACCAAGCACAGGAAAAACAATCAAAGTTCCTGCTACAAGAGTTGCAAAATTTAAGGTAGGTAAAAACCTTAAAGAAGCTGTTGCAAAAGCAAGCGGCAAAAAGAAAAAATAAAACTTTGGCTAGATAAATTCTAGCCTTCTTTCTTAATTAATTCAGATATTTTGTATCTTTTATTTACTTTATTTTTTTAAACTTTTATAAAACTATCATTATTAAACAAAAAAGGATATTAAAATTATGAAAGTGCATGAAAAAGTAAGTGAGCTTATAGGAAATACTCCTATTATACATTTGAAAAAATTTGGTATCAATGTTTTTGCTAAATGTGAATTTTTAAATCCTAGTCATTCTATAAAAGATAGAGCAGCTTTTGAAATGATTAAAGATGCTTTAGATAGTAAAAAAATTAATCAAGATACTACAATAGTTGAAGCAACTAGTGGAAATACTGGAATTTCTTTGGCTATGATTTGTGCAGATTTGGGACTTAAATTTGTTGCTGTAATGCCTGAATCTATGAGTTTAGAAAGAAGAAAAATGATAACACTCTTTGGTGCTAGGTTAGAATTAACTCCTGTAAATTTAGGAATGAAAGGAGCGGTTGATAAAGCAAATGAAATATTATTAAATACTCCAAATTCTTTTATGGTTTCTCAATTTGAAAATATTTCAAATAAAAATGCGCATCGTAAGAATACGGCTTTAGAAATTTTAAGAGATTTGGATAATGAACTTGATATTTTTGTAGCTGGTTTTGGAACTGGCGGTACTATTAGTGGAGTTGGGGAAATACTAAAAGAAAAATTAGAAAAAGTGCATATTGTTGGAGTCGAGCCTCTAAATTCTCCATTGTTTAGCAAAGGTGAAGCGGGAAGCCATAAAATACAAGGAATAGGGGCGAATTTTATACCTGCTATTTTAAATAAAGAAATTATAGATGAAGTGATCACGGTAAGTAATGAAGATGCTATAAATACAGCCAAAGAACTTGCCAAAAGTGGTTTAATGGTAGGTATATCAAGTGGAGCAAATGTATTTGCCGCAAGTATGCTAGCAAAGAAATTTCCAGATAAAAGAATTTTAACTATGCTAAACGATACGGCTGAAAGATACCTCTCAACTGATCTTTTTGCTTAAGTATAATTATTGAGAATTTAGAAAAATTCTAAGTTCTCTTAAAATTTCTTGTGGATTTAAATCGCTAATTTCTTTATAAAAATGACCTTTTTCATCAATAAGATAAAGCATATTGCTATGTGCTATAGAATAACCCATAAAAGAATCATTTAGATCTATTTTTTGATATTGAACATTATATTGTTTTGTTATTTTTTGAAGAGTTTTTTCATCTTTTGCAATTAAGGCATCTGCTTTTGGGTAAAAGTATCGTAACCATTCGTTTGTATTGCTTAAGTTGTTATCTCTATTTGGATCTAAAGAAATAAAAAGAAGATGAGCCTTAGGATTATTGATTTGCTTTAAGGCTTTGCCTACTAAACTAAGAGTTGCCGGACAAACATCAGGGCAATAAGTGTATCCAAAATAGATAATAAGCTTATCTCCTTTAAAATCTTTTACAGTGGTTTCCTCTTTTAAATCTGATTTTAAAATAAAATCATAAGAATTTTGATGATTTTTAATAAAAAATATTACACCTAAAATAATGGCAACTATAACTATAAATAAAATAATATTTTTTTTCATTTTTTTAGCTCAAAATCAAAATAAAACCCTATGGGTTTATTATTATCCATAAATTCTACCCTAAAACGCATAGTATCTAAAACGCAAGCAGCAAGAACTATTTTACTTTCATAGTCTGTTGAATTTAATCGATGTATTTTAGGTTTAATTTCACCCATATACATATTTAATCCATAAATTTTAATTCCTAAGTTGTTATAATTTCCTAGATTTACAATCTTTAGATTTGTAACATCTAAAGATTGTAAGGGTTTGGGATTTAGGGAAATTAAGACTTCTTTATTATTAAAACTATATGTGCAGTCTTTAACATTAAGATCGCAAGTCAATGGGGTAGAAAAATCAGCTTTTGTTATTTTTTTAGAATCTTTTATTATATAAAAATCAAAAATAATATATAAAATAGCAATAACAAAAGCAAAAGCTAGGATAAAAATAATTTTTCTCATTAATTAAAATTCTTTAGAATCAATATTTTTTAACTCTATGATTTTATGATTATTAAATTTTAAATCTAAATTTACCTTCGTGTCTTTAATAATAGGTTTTTTTAGTTTTAAAAGCATTATATGGTAACCTCCTGATTTAAGCTCTGTGCTTGAATGAGCTTTTATAATAATTTCAGGAATTTTTTGCATCATCATTTTTCCATCTTTATGTATATGTGTATGCAGTTCACTGACTTCACTGATATCGCTTTTGGCACTTATTAGAGCAATATCCTTATTAGTATTATTAAAAATGGTAAGAAAAATAGCACTATTTTGCGCATGAGGTGGAGTTTGTTTTACAAAGGCATTTTTTACCTCTATATCATTAACAGCCCAAAGATTTACAGCAAAAAGAGCACTTAAGAGAAGAATTTTTTTCATATTGCATCCTTATTTTTATAATATTAAATATTTGTTCATTATATCAAAAAATATTTTTATTTGAATATAAAATTTTGAAAATTTTTCAATGTGTGTTACCTGTTTGAAAATTTTTTTGCATAGTAACATCAAAATCAAAGAAAAAACCAGTTGGAGCATTATTGTTTAAAAATTCAACCCTAAATCTAGAATCATCGGTAATGCTTCTACCTATAAAATTTATAAGAATATCACCATTAACTATATTAAATTTAGGAATGATATCGCCTATATAGGAATTTAAACTATAAATTTTAATCTTTAAATTAGAATAATGAGGAAAATTTTTAATTTTTATAGTAGTTTTATTGAAAATTTTTATAGGTTTTGGGTAGGCTGAAACTTCAATATTTTTTTTATTAAAAGAAAAAACACAATCCTGTAAATTTAAGTCACAAGTTAGAGATTGGCATGTATTTAAGCTAAATACACTTTCTTTCTTTTTATCATATAATGCCTAAAAAAGACATTCCTATAAAAAAATTTCTTATCATTATAGACAACCTTTTAAAACAAGCCTTTATGATTTATAAAAATTATATCATAAATAAGGCCGCATTGTTAATATAATTAATATTTTTTAAGAAAAAAAATATTATAATCACAAACATTTTTGACTTAAAAAATTTTGAAATACCTAAGGAAAAACATTGTTAAAACGACTTGCTTTATTAATTACACTTTCTTCATTGATGTTACATGCCTCAGATCTTGTTAAAATTTATCTTAATCAAGGGTTAGATGCTGTTGGTGTAGCGATTGAAAAAGAATTAACTCAAAAGGATTTTTGGTTAAGTGAAATAGGAGATAAAAATATTTCACTTGGATACTATGATGATAATGTTGCTATCGTGCTTACAAATAAAACAGATAAAATTCTCCGTGTTTATTCTTACGAGGACGGAAAAATAAGAAAAGATTTTGAACAAAAAGAAATAATAACTGGATTAATGGGCGATAAAAAAATAGAAGGAGATTTGAAAACGCCAGTAGGTTTTTATGAGTTAGGCCGTAAGTTTAATCCAGGTGATCCTTATTATGGTCCCTTTGCTTTTGCTACAACTTATCCAAATTTACTTGATAAAGTACAAGGAAAAACAGGTGGTGGTATTTGGATCCATGGCTATCCTTTAGATGGTTCTAGACTTGATGAATTTAAAACAAGAGGATGTATTGCTTTATTTAATAATAATTTGGAGAAATTTGCACAAGTTGTACAAGATAAAAAAGTTTTTGTTATGACAGAAGAAAAAGAAAAAATTAGAGCTAAAAAGGATCAAATAGCTAGTTTATTGGCTGATCTTTTTACATGGAAACTAGCTTGGACAAATAGTGACACTAATACCTATTTAAGTTTTTATGATGAGCAAGAATTTAAACGTTTTGATAAAATGAAATTTGAACAGTTTGCTTCCATGAAAAAATCTATTTTTTCTCGTAAAGAAGATAAAAAGATTAAATTTTCAGATATTAATATCAGCCCTTATCCGAATTTAGAAAATGAAACTATGTATAGAATTTCATTTTATGAGGATTATTACACTAAAAACTATCAGTTTAGAGGCGATAAAATTTTATACGTTAAGATAGATAGTAAAGGTAAAATGAAAATTTTAGCAGAGCAATAAATGTCTTTAATAAAAATTGATCAAAAAGCTTATGAATATAATTTAAGACATATTGCTAAAAAAATAGGGAGTTTTCAAAGATTAATTTGCGTTTTTAAAGATAATGCATATGGACATGGAGCTAAGCTTTTAGCTCCATTAGCCAAAAATTTAGGAGTTTCTTTTGTTGCTGTTAAGAGTGAAGAAGAAGCTCGAGAAATCGAAGAATTTTTTGAGAATATATTAATACTATCACATCGTCCTCATGGTAATGAAAATTCTAGATTTATTTATGCTTTAAATGATATTTCCCAAGTAAAAAAATACAAGCAAGATATAAAAATACATCTAAAAATAGATACAGGCATGCATCGCAATGGAATTTGTGTAGAAAATTTAGAACATGCTATAGATCTTATTCAAAGTAGTGATTTAAAACTTACTGGAATGTTTACACATTTTGCTAGTGCAGATGAAATGGATGGAAGTTTTTTTGTTCAAAAAGAAAATTTTCAAAAAGCTAAAAAGATAGTAAAAAAATATTTTTCAAATTTATTATTTCATTCGCATAATTCTGCAGCATTATTTAGAGGGAAAATTCCCGAAGATGAATATTGTAGAGTTGGGCTTGTTCAATTTGGATATGGGGATTCAAATTTAAAAAGAGTTTTAAGCTTGTATGCTCATAGATTAAGTCAAAGGATTTTACAAAAAGGACAGAGTATAGGATATGGAGGCATTTTTACTGCTGCAAAGGATATGGAAGTAGCGACTTATGATTTGGGTTATGCTGATGGTCTTTTCCGATACAATGGAAAAGGGGAGTTAGTGCTTGGAAATGGAAAAGCAATGCTTGGAAAGATGTCAATGGATAGTTTTTCTTGTGAAAATTCTGGCGAGGAAATTTGCGTGTTTAAAGATGCTGATATTTGGGCTGATTTTTTTCACACTATTAACTATGAAATTTTAGTAAAATTAAATCCTAACATTCAAAGAGTTCTAGTATAAATATGTTTAATATAGTTTTAGTTCACCCTAGAATACCGCAAAATACAGGTAGTATAGGTAGAATGTGTTTTAATGCTGGTTTTAAACTTCATATCGTTAAACCAACTGTTTTTGATATTTCTCAAAAGGCTGTTAGAAGAGCAGGGCTTGATTACTGGGATAAATTAGAGCCCATTATTTGGGAGAATCTTGAAGAATTTTTGAATGAAAATATGATTTATAAAAATCGCTTTTTTTTCGCAACAACCAAGAGTCAAAAAGCTTATTTTGATGCAGAATTTCAGAAAAATGATTTCTTATTCTTTGGAAGTGAGAGTTATGGCTTACCTATGGAATTAATGCAATTAAATTGGGAAAATGCTATAACTATACCTATGAAATCTTATGGAAGAAGTTTAAATTTAGCTACAAGCGTTGGTATAATCTCTTATGAAGCTTTAAGACAAAATTTTAGCAATTTTGTTTCTTAAAAGTTTCAAATTTACACAATAACTTAAAACAAATAAAATCATAAAGTCCTTTTTATAAAAATTATGTTAAAGTAAAATTTAGATTATTTTTTGAGGAGTTTGGATGAATTTAGATATTATGCTAGATTTTGCCAATAAAGCGTCTGATATTATAGCTAATAAGATTGTCTCAAATACAGACATTATTATGGTAGTTTTGCTTATTGTTTGTGGGCTTTATTATAGTTTTTTAACTCGCTTTGTTCAGTTTCGTATGTTGAGTTCTGTATTTAAAATTCTTACAGAAAAAAACGAAGGACACACTAAAGAACATATTTCACCTTTTCAGGCATTGATGATCTCAACTGCTTCTAGAGTTGGTATAGGAAATATCGCTGGAATTTCTTTGGCATTGGCTACAGGTGGAGCTGGTGCTTTATTTTGGATGTGGGTTATGGCATTTTTTGGTGGTGCCTCAGCATTTGCTGAAAGTACCTTAGCTCAAGTTTACAAATCAAAAGATGATACAGGTGGATTTAAAGGCGGGCCAGCTTATTATATAAAAAAAGCCTTAGGCTCACATTTTTTTGGAGCTTTTTTTGCTTTTATTCTTATTATTACTTATGCTTATGGATTTAACGGACTTCAAAGTCAAACAATGACTTCGTCTTTTAAAGTTTATTATGATATGTTTAATCCAAATGCTGCTGTAGATTTTGCATCAAGCTCTTGGCCAATGATTATTGGTATTGTTTTAACTATTTTTGGTGCATGGATGTTTTTTTCTCACCATACTAAAATAGGTAAAATTAGTTCTTTAATTGTTCCTTTTATGGCTTTAGCTTATGTTTTACTTGCTGTGATTGCTGTTTTAATGAATTTTGATAAAATTCCTTCTGTGGTTCATATGATTTTACAAAGTGCTTTTGATTTTAAAGCGATTTTTGGTGGTTTTGCTGGTTCTGCTTTAGTTATAGGGATTAAAAGAGGGCTTTTTTCAAATGAAGCAGGTATGGGCTCGGCACCTAATGCAGCTGCAGCAGCTTTGACAAGTCATCCAGCTAAACAAGGTGTTATACAAGCCTTTTCAGTTTTAATTGATGTTGTTGTTTGTACAAGTTCTGGATTTTTAGTTCTTTTTTCTATGGCATATTTAGGACTTGGAGAAAGTAAAATTGATGGTGGAATGCCTTTAGTTCAAGAAGCTATGCGTGAGTATTATGGTAGCTTTGGAATCCATTTTATTACTATAGCTATTGTTCTTTTTGCAATAACTTCTTTAATAGGAAATTATTATTATGCTCAAGCTAATGTTAAATATTTAACAAATTCCAAATTTGTAATGAATTTGTTTAGAATTACAGCTGTAGCTATGATTTTTATAGGCTCGCAAATGAATTTAAAACTTGCTTGGAATTTGGCTGATTTGACTATGGCTTTCATGGCAACGACAAATATTATATCTTTATTGCTTTTAGGTGGTATAGTAAATAAAGTTTTAAAAGATTTTAATACGCAACAAAAATCTGGTATAGATCCTAAATTTAACGCTAGCAAGCTTGGAATTAAAAACGCTGAATGTTGGGATTAAAATTCATAAGCCTTAATGGCTTATGAATTAATGATTTAAAACCTTATTTAAAAATTCTCTCAATCTTTCATTGCTAGGATTTTCAAATACTTCTTTAGGGCTTGCATCAACAGCAATTTTTCCTTTATCCATAAAAAATATACGATTGGCAACATTTCTAGCAAAGCCCATTTCATGAGTTACTACAAGCATAGTTAAACCTTCTTTTGCAACATCTTTCATAATGCTTAGAACCTCGCCTATCATTTCAGGATCTAGAGCTGAAGTAGGCTCATCAAATAAAATAACATCAGGATTCATCATCAAGCTTCTAGCAATAGCTATACGTTGTTTTTGTCCACCAGAGAGCTTATGGGGCATTATATTTTCTTTGTCTGCTAAACCCACCTTAGCAAGAAGTATTTTTGCTTTTTTTATGGCTTCTTCTTGACTTAAAATTCCTGTTTTAATGGGTGTTAAACATAAATTTTCCATAACATTTTTATTAGCAAAAAGATTAAAATGCTGAAATACCATGCTAACTTTTTGCCTGATCTTATTAATATCAATTTCTTTATCAAGTATGTTTTGTTTATTGATTAAAATTTCCCCACTATCAGCTAGTTCTAAGCGATTGATACAGCGTAAAAATGTACTTTTTCCGCCTCCACTTGGACCTATGATAGCTATTACATCGCCTTTTGAGATTGTAGTGTTAATATTTTTTAAAACTTCTAATTCTCCATATTTTTTTTGTAAATTTTTAACTTCAATCATTTTTATTCATCCTAAGTTCAAGTTTTTTTGCAAAATAACTAAAAATTTTTACACTTACGTAATAAACAAGTCCAGTGAAAATAATAGGTTTTGGATTGTAAAGTACGGCTTGCAAGCTTTGACTTTGCATGGTAATATCAATAACACTAATAAATCCTACAACAGAAGTTTCCTTAAATAAAGAAATAAATTCATTAGCTAATGCAGGTAGAATGTTTTTAGTAGCCTGAGGAAGAATAATTTCTTTCATTGAAGTTTTGTAATCAAGTCCCATTGCTCTTGCAGCTTCCATTTGTCCTTTATCTACACTATTAATGCCGCTTCTTACAATTTCTGCTATATAAGCCGAGCTATTAAGTCCTAGTGCAAGAATGGCTGCATAAAGGTTATCTATAAAAGTAAAAATTACAAAAGCAAAAATCATCAATTGTAAAATTACCGGTGTTCCTCGTATAATGTCTATATATTCATCTATAATAAAATTAAGTGTTTTAAATTTAGAGAAGCGTAAAATAGCTAAGCTAAAACCAATAATCACTCCGATAATAACAGCACAAGCAGTTAATAAAAGCGTAATAAGATAACTTTTTAAATAAGCTTTTGCATTTTCTGTATAGCCATAGCTTACAACTCCACTAGGATCTTGAATTTTTAATATTTCTATCGGGAAAGAAAAATAGCCCCATAAAATAATAATAACAAAAAAAACAAAAATTCTTATATTTTTCTGATTCAATTTGTAAACCTTTTCAGAGAAATTATTTAAAAAAAGATTTTATAGAAATATCTTTGAATTTTCTCTAAAGATTTAAAAAAATGTGTTAGAATTTCCCAAAAACAAGGTTGTATTTATGGAAATTTTAGATTTCATTCTAATAGTTATTTTTGTGTTTTTAATGATTGTTTTGGTCATAGGTTTTAATCGTCAAATGATGCAAAAAAACAAAGAAAGAGAAGAAAGATTTAAAAAATATAAAAAAGGAGAACAAAATGAGTAAAAAAGTATTAATTCCATTGGCTCAAGGTTTTGAGGAAGCTGAATTTATAGGAATTGCGGATGTTTTAAAACGAGCAAGAGAATTAAATCCAGATTTGGAAGTTGTTATAGCTTCGTTAAACAGTGAGTTATTAGTAAAAGGTGCTAATGGCATTAGTATAAAAGCAGATTGTTCTATAGAGGATGTTGATATAGAAAATTTAGATGCCATTGCTTTGGCGGGTGGCTTTGAAGGTATGATGAATCTTAAGAATTCAAATGTTATTTTAAATATCATTAAACAACTTCATAGCAAAAATAAAATTGTTGCCGCAATCTGTGCTTCTCCTATAGTCTTAAATGAAGCAGGTGTTTTAGAGGGCGAGTTTGCTTGCTATCCTAGTTGTGAAGTTGGACTTAATGGAAATCGTGTTAACAAGGCTGTAGTTGTAAATAAAAATGTTATAACTTCAGCAGGTCCAGCTACGGCAATTCTTTTTGGTTTAGAGCTAGCTAAAAAGTTATGCGGTGATGAAATTTATCAAAAATTATATGAGGGAATGTTGCTGCCTTTGACAAAATAGTTTAAATGGTAGTTTTTCTACCATTTAAACTAAAATAAAGCTTGAGGATTTTCTTTTTTTGTTTTTTCCTTAGGCAGTTCAAAACCTCCAAGCATATGAAAATGCAAATGAAAAACTTCTTGTCCGCTATTTTTTCCACAGTTTGTTACCAAGCGATATCCACTTTTATCTACACCTAAAAGAACAGCTAATTCTTGTATGAAACTTGTCATTTTGGCCATAAGTTCAGGATCAAATTCTTGAAAGTCTTTAAAATGTTTTTTAGGGATTATAAGTATATGTATGGGTGCTTTGGGTGCAATATCATGAAATGCTAGAAAATCGTCACTTTCAAGCACTTTATTGCATGGAAGTTTACCTTCAACTATGAGTTCAAAAATTGTTTTTTCTTGCATTATTTATCCTTTTTTATTGTTGGTTTGATACAATTATATCTTTAAAGTTTGGTTTTTATGCTGAATTTAAAATAGTTTTTAATAGAATTAGAACTTGAAATATTTTATTTAAGGTAAGAAAATTGCAAAATTTTATAGAACAGATTCAAAAATGTGAGAATTTAAATGATTTGGAAGCCATTAGGATTTCCGTTCTTGGAAAAAAAGGTATTTTAACAGAAGGCTTTACAAAGCTTAAAGAGTTAGAAGATGAGGCGAAAAAAGAATTTGCTGCTAAATTAAATGCACAAAAAGAAATATTTAATGAGGCTTATTTAGCCAAATTTAAAGATTTGGAAAATCTTGCTTTAGAAGAAAGAATGAAACAAGATGCTTTAAATTTTAACTATTTTGATGAAAGTATTACAACAGGTGCCTTGCATCCTGTTATGAGCACCATGGATAAAATCATAGAGTATTTTATAGCTTTGAATTTTAGCATAGAAAAAGGGCCTTTAATAGAAGATGACTTTCATAATTTTGAAGCGTTAAATTTGCCTAAATCTCACCCTGCAAGAGATATGCAAGATACCTTTTATTTTGATGATAAAAGGCTTTTAAGAACACAAACTTCGCCAGTGCAAATACGGACAATGCTTGCACAAAAACCTCCTATTAGGATGATAGCCCCTGGTGCTGTATTTAGAAGAGATTTTGATATTACGCATACTCCTATGTTTCATCAAGTTGAAAGCCTTGTGGTGGAAGAAGGGCAAAAGGTTAGCTTTGCAAATTTAAAAAGTGTATTGGAAGATTTTTTGCGTTATATGTTCGGAGATGTGAAAGTTCGTTTTCGTCCAAGTTTTTTCCCATTTACAGAGCCTTCTGCTGAAGTTGATATTTCTTGTGTGTTTTGCAAAGGAAAGGGTTGTAGAGTTTGCAAACATACAGGTTGGCTTGAAGTTTTAGGATGTGGAATAGTTGATCCTAATGTTTATAATTTTGTTGGTTATGAAAATGTAAGTGGTTATGCCTTTGGATTGGGAGTAGAGCGTTTTGCAATGCTTTTGCATCAAATTCCAGATTTAAGATCTTTATTTGAAGGTGATTTGAGATTATTGGAGCAGTTTAGATGATAATTACTAAAAGTTGGTTGAATGATTGGTTAGAACTTGAAGAAATAAGTTCGGATAAAATAGCTAAAACTTTAAACTCTATAGGTATAGAAGTTGATAGGGTTGGCACTTTAAAGGCTCCAGATAAAGTTGTTGTAGGCTATGTTAAGGAAAAAATTAAACATGAAAATTCAGATAAATTAAGCATTTGTCAAGTTGATATCGGAAGTGAAACCTTGCAAATTGTCTGCGGTGCTGCGAATGTTGATGCAGGACAATTTGTAGCTGTTGCAACTAAAGGTGCTATCATGCCAAACGGTATGGAAATAAAAGAAGCAAAATTACGAGGAGTGGATTCTTGTGGTATGCTTTGTTCTAGTTTAGAACTGGGTTTTGAAAAAATCAATGAAGGAATTATGCTTTTAGATGAGAGTATAGGAAAATTAGAACTTGGGAGAGCTTTAAATACTTATGAAATTTTTAATGATGAGCTAATAGAAGTAGAACTTACTCCTAATAGGGGTGATTGTTTAAGTATTTATGGTATTGCTCGTGATTTGGCTACAGCTTTAAATTTAAATTTAAAAGAACCAAAACCATTTAAAGAAAGTGAAAATGTTTTAGGTATCGGTAGAATTTTGCGCTTAGCAGCTGAGAAAGAACTTAATGGACTTTATAATTATCGAGCCATAGAGTTAAAAGAAGAAATTCAAACAAACTTATTACTTAGTTTAAGACTTGCTCAAATTGAAGGTTTGGGAAAAAATTCCATAGAAAATTTATTAAATTATGCAACGCATTCAACTGGTGTTCTTTTTAATGCTTATGATTTAAGTAGTTTTTCTGAAAAAGATGAAGAATTTACCATTAATTTAAGCAAGCAAGTGCATGGAGAAACAAAAGTATCTTGCAAAGATAAACTTTTAAGCTTTAGCGGAATTTTCCAAAATAATGAAAGTAGATGTAAAGATGATTCTAAAATAATTATTATTGAGGCTAATTATACCGATCCATTGGTAATTGCAGATGCTAAAATATATCATAAAGATCAAGATGAAAAAATGCTTTATAGAAGTTTTAGGGGAAGTGAACCTAAATTAAATTTAGGAATGGATTTTTTGCTTAGTATTTTTGAGCAGATTCCAAATCTTGTTATTTATAGTTCTTCTCAACAAATTTTAACTGACAAAGAATTACCAATCATACCAATAAGTATTGAAAGTATTGGCGATATAATAGGGCAAAATGTTGATAAAGATGAAGTATTAAAAATATTGAAAAAATTAGGTTTTGAGCTCATACTTTCAGGTGAAGGGCTTATAAATGTTAAAGCACCTTTACATCGTCCTGATATTAAAAATTTATCAGATATTTGCGAGGAAGTTGTAAGAATCATAGGTATTGATAATATTGCTTCCAAGGGTTTAGAATTTATAGAAAAAAATCGTTTAAATTCTGCATATAAAAATTATATTGAGTTTTTGAATTTAAGGAAAAGAGCAGTAGCTAGTGGTTATTTTGAAAGCTTACATTATGTTTTGGATAATGAAGAAGAACTTAAAAAATTGGGTTTTGACTCTGTTAAATTAAAACTAATTAATCCAATTACAGCAGAACTTAATACTTTAAGAACAACCCTTTTAAATCATTTGTTAAATGCAGCAAGTTTAAATGCAAAAAATTCTAAAAAAATTATTAAACTTTTTGAACTAGGGGCTGTTTTCAATGTTAATAATCAAGAATTAAATCGTATCGCATTTATCCATTCTGGCTTAAAAGAAGAAGCTAAAATTTCCAACAAGGCAAAACCTGAATCGGTGCAATTTTATGATTTTCTTTTAGACATTAAAAATATTATAGGTGATTTTAAGCTAAAATCATCAAAATATAATATTTTAAGCCCTTATGAACAAGCAGATATTTATCTATCGGATATTAAAGTAGGTTTTATAGGCCGTTTGCATTTAAAAATAGAAAATGAGAGAGATTTACCAAAAACATATATTTGCGAACTTGATTTAGATTTAATCAGGCAAGATTTTAAAATAGCTAAGCCTTACTCCAAATTCCCAGCTATCACTAGAGATCTTAGCGTGTTAATACCTAAAGGTTTTGAATACAATCAGATTAAAAATTGTATTGAAGAATTGAATTTAGAAATACTTGAAAATTTTCGTTTAGTTGATATTTATAGTGATGAAAACCTTAAAGAATTTTATAGCGTTACTATAAGTTTTTCTTTTAGGGATATAAATAAAACTCTAGAGGATAATCAAGTCAATGAATGTATGGATAAAATTTTAAATACTCTTAAAAATTTGGGTCTTGATTTAAGATGAAAATTTACAAATTGCAAACCCCTGTAAATGCCATACTTGAAAATATAGCAGCAGATAAAAGCATATCTCATCGTTTTGCTATATTTTCGCTTTTAACACAAGAAGAAAATAAGGCTCAAAATTATCTCTTAGCTCAAGATACTTTAAACACTCTTGAAATTATAAAAAATCTTGGAGCTAAAATTGAACAAAAAGATTCTTGCGTCAAAATTATACCCCCTAAAGAAATTTTATCTCCAAATTGTATTTTAGACTGTGGAAATTCAGGAACTGCTATGCGTTTGATGATAGGATTTTTAGCAGGAATTTCTGGTTTTTTTGTTTTAAGTGGAGATAAGTATTTAAACAATCGTCCTATGAGAAGGATAAGCAAACCACTTACTCAAATAGGCGCTAGAATTTATGGAAGAAATGAGGCAAATTTAGCTCCACTTTGCATAGAAGGTCAAAATTTAAAAGCTTTTAACTATAAAAGCGAAATTTCTTCGGCTCAAGTTAAAACAGCTATGATTTTATCTGCTTTTAGAGCTGATAATGTATGCACTTTTAGTGAAATTTCTCTTAGTCGAAATCATAGTGAAAACATGTTAAAGGCTATGAAAGCTCCAATAAGGGTTAGCAATGATGGCTTAAGTCTTGAAATAAGTCCTTTAAAAAAACCTTTAAAAGCTCAAAATATAATCATTCCTAATGATCCTTCTTCGGCTTTCTATTTTGCTTTAGTAGCTATTATTTTGCCTAAATCTCAAATTATTTTAAAAAATATTTTACTTAATCCTACTCGTATAGAGGCGTATAAAATTTTGCAAAAAATGGGCGCCAAGCTTGAAATGACAATAACTCAAAATGATTTTGAAACTATTGGTGAGATCAGGGTAGAGTCTAGCAAGCTTAATGGCATAGAAGTTAAAGATAATATTGCTTGGTTGATAGATGAAGCGCCTGCTTTGGCCATAGCTTTTGCTTTAGCTAAGGGTAAATCTAGTTTAACAAATGCTAAAGAATTACGCGTTAAAGAAAGCGATAGGATTGCTGTGATGGTTGAAAATCTAAAGCTTTGTGGTGTTGAAACTAGAGAACTTGATGATGGTTTTGAAATAGAAGGTGGATGCGAACTAAAATCTTCAAAAATTAAAAGCTATGGAGATCACCGTATTGCTATGAGTTTTGCTATTTTAGGTTTGCTTTGTGGAGTTGAGATTGATGATAGTGATTGTATAAAAACTTCTTTTCCAAATTTTATAGAGATTTTATCAAATTTAGGAGCTAGGATTGATTATTGAATTAGCAAAAAACTATGGTTTTTGTTTTGGTGTTAAAAGAGCTATTAAAAAAGCAGAACAAATAAAAGATGCCGCAACTATAGGTCCTCTTATTCATAATAACGAAGAAATTTCTCGTTTACAAAAAAAATTTAATGTCAAAACTTTGGAAAATATAAAAGCTTTAAGCAATGAAAAAAAGGCTATTATAAGAACTCATGGTATTACAAAGCAAGATTTAGAAGAATTGAGAAAAAAAGATATAGAAATTTTTGATGCCACTTGTCCTTTTGTTACAAAGCCACAACAAATTTGCGAGCAAATGAGTAAGGAGGGTTATGAAGTTGTTATTTTTGGAGATGAAAATCATCCCGAAGTTAAAGGAGTGAAAAGTTATGTAAGTACAAAAGCTTATGTAGTTTTGGATAAAAAAGAGCTTCAACATATAAAACTTCCTAATAAAATAGCTGTAGTAAGCCAAACAACTAAGAAGCCTGAACATTTTATGGAGATAGTAAATTTTTTAATACTTAAAGCCAAAGAAGTAAGAGTTTTTAACACTATATGCGATGCAACCTTTAAGAATCAAGATGCCATTAAAGAACTCTCACTTAAAAGTGATGTTATGGTTGTTGTAGGAGGTAAAAACTCAGCCAATACAAAACAACTTTTTTTGATTGCAAAAACCAATTGTGAAGATAGCTATCTAATTGAAACTGAAGAAGAGTTGAAAAAAGAATGGTTTTTAGATAAAAAACATTGTGGCATTAGTGCAGGCGCTAGTACTCCTGATTGGATCATACAAAAAGTTATCGCCAAAATAGAAAATTTTAAAATTAATTAAAAAATGTTTTCAAATAGAATAAAAAAGTCAAAAATTTAAAAAAAATTAACAAAAATAAAAAAACTTAACACTAATTAAAGAAAAATAAGGTAAAATCAACTAATTTCTAAAAATTATTTTAAAGGACCATAATGAGCGAGGTGAACAAAAAAGTTCAAGGTGGTGTAGATGATTATCTTGAGGAAGAAGATTTTGGACAGCTTTTAGAGGCTTTTGATAAATCAAGAGAAGAGGCTACAACAGAGGGTGTGATTGTAGAGATCAAAAATGATGAAGTTTATGTAGATATAGGTAAAAAATCTGAAGGTATTTTAGCTCTTAGCGAAATACAAGATGACAATTCTAAGCTATTATTTAATATAGGCGATAGTATTAAAGTTGCTGTTATGGGTTCTCGTGGTGGCAGATCTTTACTTTCTCATGAAAAAGCTTTGAGAAAAGAAAAAGTTATTGAATTTATTAAAAACTATCAAGAAAATCAAGATGATATTTTTACCGTAAAAGTAGTTGGAAAAAATAAAGGCGGATTGATAGTTGTTGATGAAAATGATGTTGAATTTTTCTTGCCAAAATCTCAATATGGCTTCAAAGAAACAAATAACATTATAGGCAAAACGTTTAAAGTTAAAATTATTAAAATCGATAAAGATGAGCAAAGTATCATTGTTTCTCGTAAAAAAACTTTAGATGAGGAGAGAAGAAAACGCAAAGAATTGATCAATAATGTAGCACAACAAGAAGATTTAATTGAAGGTATTGTGAAAAAAATTACCACCTATGGTATGTTTGTAGATGTAGGAGGTGTTGATGGCCTTGTTCATTACAGCGAAATTTCTTACAAAGGACCTGTAAATCCTGGAACACTTTATAAAGAGGGTGATAAAGTTCCAGTTAAAGTTATAAAGTATGATAAAGAACGCAAACATTTATCCTTGTCTATAAAAGCGGCTTTACCTGATCCATGGAGCGAGATAAAAGATACTCTTGATGTAGGTGATACTATTAAAGTAATGGTATCAAATATAGAGCCTTACGGTGCTTTTGTAGATTTAGGAAATGATATAGAAGGATTTTTACATATCAGCGAAATTTCTTGGGATAAAAATATTAAAAATCCAAAAGATTATATCAACAAAGGCCAAGAAATTGATGTTGAAGTAATTGAAATCAATCCAAATGAAAGACGCTTAAGAGTTTCTTTAAGAAATTTACTTTCTAAACCTTTTGATGAATTTATGAAATCTTATAAAATTGCAGATGTGGTTGAGGGAGAAATTACCTCAGTAACTTCTTTTGGTGCGTTTGTTAGACTTGGCGGTATTGAAGGTTTGTTGCATAATGAAGACGCTTCTTGGGATAGAAACGATAAATGCAAAGACAAATTCTCTCAAGGGGATAAAATCAAGGTAAAAATTATCAAAATAGATGAAGAAAACCAAAAAATATCATTAAGCACAAAAGAATTAAGCAGCTCTCCAGTTCAAGAATATGCCAAAATTCATAAAGTCGGCGATATTGTAAAAGGCACTATCCGTGATATTAAAGATTTTGGCGTTTTTGTAGAGCTAAGTAAAAATGTTGATGCTTTAATTCATAAAGAAGATATAAGCACTTCTATGCTTGAAAATTTAAAAATTGGCAACGATATTGAAGCTGCTATAGTTTTTATTGATGAAAAGAAAAATAGAATTCGCCTAAGTGTTAAAAATCTTATTAGAATGAAAGAAAGAGAAGTTCTTAATGAAATCAATAATGATGATAAAGTAACCTTAGGTGATATCATTAAAGATCAACTAACTTAATGAAAAAATACATTACAATAAGCATTTTGAGTATTTTATTACTCATTTTGCTTGCTGTTGTTTTTACATTACTTTGGCAATTTAAAGCTAATGTAAATTTCATTCCACAATTTGCTAAAGATACAAATACGCAGCCAAGTATTCAAGCTCAAAATCAAGATCTTTCATGGCAAGAAGAATTAGCAAAATGGCCTACAAGAGATTTTACCCCAGCAGCAGAAAAATTTACCTTATATTTCGATGCGGATACTAGCGAGCTTAAGGAGAAAAATAAATATTATCAACTTATAGTTGGAAAATATGATATTTATTCTATGTTTTGCTTAAGACAGACTTTAAATTCTTTTAATGTGAAGTATTTTCTTCTTAAATCAGGCGATAGTCCAGAAATCTTTTTGGATACAGGTAATGAAAAACTTATAGATGATATTATCAAAGAATTAAAAAAATATAAAATAAATACAGAAGTAAAGGAAATTTGGCTATGAAAAAAAAGATTATAGTATGTGATGCTATTTTGGATAAAGGTGTCGATATCCTAAGAAAGGCTGAAGATATTGAGCTTATAGAAGCTGCAAAAGTTCCAAAAGATGAACTTATGCAAATGCTAGGTGATGTTGAAGTTGCTATTACTAGAAGTTCTACGGATATAGATGTAAACTTCCTAAATCATGCCAAAAAATTAAAAGCGCTTGTGCGTGCTGGGGTGGGCGTAGATAATGTTGATATTCCAGAGTGTTCTAAAAGAGGAGTGATTGTGATGAATGTCCCAACTGCAAATACTATTGCCGCAGTTGAACTAACAATGGCACATCTTTTAACATCAGCTAGAAGCTTTGTTAATGCTCATAATTTTTTAAAAATTGAAAGAAAATGGAAAAGAGAAAAATGGTATGGCATTGAACTGATGAACAAAACGCTAGGGGTTATAGGTTTTGGAAATATAGGTTCAAGAGTAGCTATCCGTGCTAAAGCATTTGGTATGAAAATTTTAGCCTACGATCCGTATATTTCTGCTTCTAAGATTACAGATTTAGATATGGAGCAAGCAAAAAATTTGGATGAAATTTTAGAAAAAAGTGATTTTATTACCATTCACACACCAAAAACCAAAGAAACCAATGGTATGATAGGAAAGCAAGAAATTGCAAAAATGAAAGATGGAATAAGATTAATAAATTGTGCTCGCGGAGGATTGTACACAGAAGAAGCTTTATATGAAGGTTTAAAAAGTGGTAAAATAGCATGGCTTGGTATAGATGTATTCGATAAAGAACCTGCGACTAATCATCCTCTTTTAGACTTTGAAAATATTTCAGTTACTTCTCACCTAGGAGCAAATACTTTAGAAAGTCAAGACAATATCGCAAGAGAAGCTTGTGAGCAAGCACTAAGTGCAGCACGAGGCGTGGCTTATCCTAATGCCTTAAATTTGCCAATTAAAACCGAAGATTTACCACCTTTTGTAGCTCCTTATATAGAACTTGTTTCTAAAATGGCTTTTTTAGCTGTTCAAATTGATAAAAATCCTATAAAAAGTATTAAATTAGAGGCTGAAGGAATTATTGGCGAGTATGCAAATTCTATGCTAACCTTTGCAGCTGTTGGTGCTTTGGGTGGAATTTTAGGAGAGAAAATTAATTATGTTAATGCAGAATTTGTTGCCAAAGAAAAAGGAGTTGAATTATCTTGCGAAACTCTTCCAAATAGTGGTTATAATAATAAACTTAGCGTTAAAATTATCACCGAAAATTCAAATATCAGTGTTTCAGGAACAGTGTTTAATGAAAATGAACAACGCATAGTTGGATTAAATGGCTTTAAAACTGATTTTAAGCCAAAAGGGAAAATGATTATTTTTAAAAACAAAGACATACCAGGAGTTATAGCTAAAATCAGCTCCGTTTTGGCAGCTAAAAATATCAATATAGCTGATTTTAGACTTGGTAGAGATGGTTTTGGGTATGCTTTGGCTGTTGTTTTGATTGATGAAAAAGTTCAGAAAGAAGTATTAGATGAACTAAAACAATTAGAGGCGTGTGTATTTGTCCAATATGTTGAAATTTAAAATTTTAATTATAGAAGATGATATAGATTTAAACGAACTGCTTGTTTTAAAGTTAAAATCTAGTGGTTATGAAGTTATATCTTTAGTGGATTTTTTTGGAGTTGAAGATTTGCTCGATAATGAGCAAATCGATCTTTTAATAGTCGATAGAAATTTGCCCAGTGGAGATTCTTTAGAAAAAATTCAAGATTTAAGAGAGCAAGGATATAAAGAAGCAGTTATTTTTCTTACAGCCAAGGCTTTGCATCAAGATTTGCTCGAAGGCTTTGAAAGTGGTTGTGATGATTATGTTTGTAAACCTTTTGATTTTAATGAGCTTTTGCTTCGCATTAAAGCAATTTTAAAACGCCATAAGAAAGAAGAAGAAAAGCTATCTTTTGGTGATTTTATTTTAGATTTGGCTAATTATGAATTCTTTTACAAAAATCAAAAATTAGAAATCTCAAATCTTGACTATGAGCTTTTAAAATGTTTTTTTGAAAATCCAAATACCTTGCTTACTAGACAATTTTTAAGCGAAAGTGTTTGGAAAGATGATACTACAAGTGATAAAACAATCAATATAGCTCTAACAAGACTTAGAAATAAATTTCCAAAACTAAAAGATCATATTATAAGTGTTAGGGGTGTTGGCTATAAATTATGCTAAAAACTAAAAATATTTTTATAGTTTTTTTTGTTGTATTGGCTTTGATTTTTGGATTTATTTTTTATACTTTTACTAATTCTTATCTTAATTTCTTGCTTATAAAACAATATGAGCAAAAAATCAAAAGCCTTGATGATGTTTTAAAATTTTCTCTCTTAGAGCGTTTAAATGATGCTAATATCAAGGATTTTGCTAAAGATACTAGGGCTGATTTTATTATCCTAAACAATGATATGAAAATAAGTTCTGTAAAAAATCCTGATTTTTTTTCTAATTTTAAAGAAGGAGAAATTTTAAATTTCGATTCAAAAAAAATTCTCACTAAAAGCTTTATTTACAAAGGATATAAATATATTATTATTGTTTATCCTCGTTTTTTAGATTTAGAACTTTTTTGGACAAAAATGGCAATCGGTTTTGGAGTATGCTTGCTGTTTGTTTTTATTTTAATGTTGTTGCTAGGTAGAAGAATGGAGAAAAATTTTAATAAAATTTTGGATTTTTTAGATTCTATAGGGGATCATAAAGTTGTTATATTAGAAAAAGGAATATTTAAAGAATTTAATTTGCTAAATGAGAAGCTTTTAAAAACTAAGGATAAAATTCTAAAGAATACCCAGAAAAATAAAAAACAAAGCGATAAAATCACTTTAAAAAATACTCAGCTTGCTAGTGTGATTTCTGCTATTTCTCATGAGCTTAAAAATCCATTAAGCGTGATTGATCTTAGCTTAGAGATGCTAAAAGATGAGAAATTGGAAGATAAAAAATTAAAAAAGGAATTGCTAGAAAAAATTTCGCGTCAAAGCATTAAGCTTAATGCTTTGACCCATAAGCTTAATTTTGTTTTTAATCTTAATAGTGAAGCCTTGCAAATGCAAGAATTTGATCTTTTTTCTCTGTGTGAAAAAATCACTAAAAACCCAGGCTTTGAAAGGGTTGTATTGCAAGGTAAAAGCACGAAAGTTAAGGCTGATAAATTTTTAATCGAGCAAGTGATTATAAATTTGCTTTCTAATGCTTTAAAATATAGTCAAAAAGAAGTCATTTTAACAGCAAGAGATCAAAAGATAATAGTGCAAGATTTTGGAAAAGGCATAGAAGAAGATAAAATAAAATTGATTACAAAAAAATTTTATAAAATTGATGTAAAAAGCGATAATTCTTTTGGTTTGGGACTTTTTTTAGTAAAGAAAATTTTAAATATACATAAAAGTTATCTTGAAATTTCTAGCACTTTAGGCTATGGTTCTAGTTTTAGCTTTAAACTCAGTCAAGGATAAAAAATGGCTCTTATAGATTTAATTGAAGCTTCAAAAAAATTTGGAGACAAAATAGTTTTAAATGAAGTAAATTTTAGCGCAAACGAGGGAGAAAAGATTGCCATTATAGGGAAAAATGGAGAAGGAAAATCTACTTTTTTAAAAACGCTTTTAGGCGCACTTCCTTTAGATAGCGGTAGAGTAATAAGACAAAATGGAAAAAGCATAGCCATGCTTTCACAAACCGTTGATTTTAACGCAAATTTAAGTGTAAAAGAAGCCATCAAGCAAGAGCTTGCAGAAATTTACAATGCCTTAGAAGAATATGAAATACTGCATAAAAAATTAGAAGAAGATCCTAGCAATAAAGATTATCTTAAAAAAATAGATACGCTTATGACTTTAATTGATAGTAAAGATGCTTGGAATATAGAATCTAAAATAATACGCGTTTTAAAAGAATTTAGTTTGCTTGAGTATGAAAATCGTATTATATCTACTTTAAGTGGTGGAGAAATACGCCGCGTTGGCCTTTGCATACTTTTACTAAAAAATCCTGATATTTTATTGCTTGATGAACCAACTAATCATTTAGATGTATATATGACAAGCTTTTTAGAAGAATTGCTAAAAAATTCAAAGATGTGTGTGATTTTTATTTCCCATGATAGATATTTTATTGACGCTATAGCACACAAGTGTATAGAAGTGGAGCAGGGTAAACTTAGTATTTTTAAAGGCGGATATGCAAACTATTTAGAGAAAAAAACACAAATTTTGCAAAGCCTTGCTAAGAGCCATGAAACTCTTTTAAAGCAATTAAAAAGCGAAGAAGAATGGCTTAGAAGAGGGGTTAAGGCAAGACTTAAAAGAAATGAAGGACGAAAAGAACGCATTTTTAAAATGCGTGAAGAAGCGAAAAAAAATCCCGGAGCAATCAAACGCTTAAAACTTGAAATTTCAAGAGCGGCTTTAAATTTTAATGGAGAAAAAACGATTAATCGTAAAAAAATGCTTTTTGAGCTTAAAAATATAAGCAAAAATATAAACAATAAAAATCTTTTTAAAGATTTTTCAACGCGTATTTTACAAGGTGAACGCATAGCTATCGTAGGAAGAAATGGTTGTGGAAAATCGACATTGTTAAAAATTCTTCTAGGGCAAATAAAACAAGATAGCGGTGAAATAAAACGTGGAGAGCTTAAGATAGGATATTTTGATCAGGCTAGAAGCTTGGTAAATTCTGATAAAAGCTTGCTTGAAATTTTTTGTCCCAATGGTGGAGATAGGGTTGAAGTTCGTGGTAAAAATATGCATGTTTATGGATATTTGAAAAATTTTTTATTTCCTAAGGAATTTTTAGATAAAAGCGTGGCTCTTTTAAGTGGTGGAGAGAAAAATCGCGTTGCTTTAGCCTTGCTTTTTACTAAAGAATATGATGTTTTGATTTTAGATGAGCCAACTAATGATCTTGATATAGCTACGATTAATATATTAGAAGAATACTTACTTAGTTTTGAAGGGGCTATTTTGCTAGTATCGCACGATAGATATTTTATTGATAAAATTGCAACAAAACTTTATGCTTTTGAGGGAAATGGATATATAAATATTTTACACACTCTTTATACTGAATATCTTGAAAATGAAAAAGAAATTGAAGAATTGGATAATTTTGCTTTAGAGCTTCAAACCCAAGAGCAAAATAATAACCAAAAAGAAAAAAGCTCTAAAAAATTAAGCTACAAAGAAAATGAGATATTAAAAAACCATCCTGAAAAAATAGATTTTTTAGAGCAAAAGATAGCTAAATTAAATCAAGATTTATCCGATCCAAATGTATATCAAGAAATAGGTGTTAACAAGCTTTATCAAGAGCTTGAAGTAATGCAAAAAGAACTTGAAATTCTAGAAAATGAGTATTTTTTAGTATTAGAGAAAAGTGAGAATTTATAATTAAAGAGATTTTATATTTTTTGTTCTATGGAGCGGGAAACGAGATTCGAACTCGCGACCCCAACCTTGGCAAGGTTGTGCTCTACCCCTGAGCTATTCCCGCAAAAAATAAGTGGTGCCCGAGGTCGGACTCGAACCGACACAAGGTTGCCCTTACCAGATTTTGAGTCTGGCGCGTCTACCAGTTTCACCACTCGGGCTCATTTTAAGATTTAAAGCTAAAATTATACTTTTTTAGGCTAAAAAATACTTTAAAAATAAAAAGTATTTTCAAAAAGATTATATAAAATTATGTAATTTAAATTTTTGGAACAGTTATTGCTTTTGTTTATTAGCAATGTTTGAAAAGATTTTAACTTTAATACTTTAGAGGAAAAAAATGAGAATTACAAATAAACTTAACTTCACAAATAGTGTGAATAATTCTATGGGCGGTCAAAGTGCTTTATATCAGATATCTCAACAACTTGCTTCAGGTTTGAAAATACAAAATTCATATGAAGATGCAAGCATTTATATAGATAATACGCGTCTTGAATATGAAATTAAAACATTAGAACAAGTAAAACAAGCAACAAACAGTGCAAAAGAAATGACTCAAAACAGCATGAAAGCTTTGCAAGATATGGTAAAACTTCTTGAAGATTTTAAAGTTAAAGTAACTCAAGCTGCAAGTGATGGGAACTCTCAAACTTCAAGGGAGGCTATAGCAAAAGAATTAGAACGCATAAAAGAGAGTATAGTTCAGCTTGCAAATACTAGCGTTAATGGTCAGTATCTTTTTGCAGGTTCGCAAGTTGCAAATAAACCTTTTGATTCCAATGGTAATTATTATGGAGATAAAAATAATATCAATGTAGTAACTGGAGCTGGAACTGAAAGTCCTTATAATATACCTGGATGGGATTTATTTTTCAAAGCGGATGGAGACTATAAAAAACAAATTACTACTAATATCAGTTTTACAGATAATCGTTATACAGATAAAGATAAACAAGAATATTTAAACGGAGATTCTGCTTGGAAGCAGCTTATCGGGCAAAATTATGTAAAAGATGGAAAATTAGATCCGGATATAGATTTTGAAGATAAAGACCGAAAACTTAACTTTCCACCTTCAACACTCTATGTTCAAGGAACAAAACCAGATGGAACAAGCTTTAAAAGTGCAGTTTTAGTAAAACCAGATGATAAAATAGAAGATGTATTAGAGCAAATTGGCGCACTTTATGGCAACACTGCTAATAATAAAGTTGTAGAAGTAAGCATCAATAATAGTGGTCAAATTCAAATCACAGATTTAAAACAAGGCAATAATAAATTAGACTTTCATGCCGTAGCCTATACTCCACAAATGGATAAAACAGAAAGTTTCAAAGCAATGGAAAAATTTGTTAAGGATAATAATCTTAACATGGATAATGTTACCAATGCTGTTATGCAAGAAGCTATGAAAAATGGTGATATTACTAATCCGACCAGCCCGGTTACTATTAAGTTAACGGGAAAAGATGGAAAAGAGCAAGAATTTACCTTTAGCTTAGCTCAAACTGATTTTATCAAAAGCAATATGACAGATTCGGCTGGAGATAAAGCCAATGGAGCGGATTATGATAATGTTTATTTTGAAAAAGATGGAAATACTGTTTATGGCAATGTTTCTCAAGTGATTAAAGGAAGCAATGCTTATGCAACTGATTCAACCAAACTTAGCGAGGTAATGGCAGGAAATAGTCTAAATGGTACTACTTTAAATTTAAAAGTCAATTCCAAAGGTGGAAATTCTTACGATGTTACTATAAATTTACAAACTTCAACTGTAAGCTATCCTGATCCTAATAATCCAGGTCAAACCATAAGTTTTCCTATAACCCATACTGATCCTGCAACTGGAAATAGTGGAGTTGTTACAGGATCAAATGATATTACTTATGGTCAAATCAATGATATTATAGGTATGTTTGCCGCAGATAAAATTCCAACCCAAAGCATAACAGCTACAAATGGAAAAGTTGATGCAAATGGTTATAATAGTTTACAACAACTCATGAAAGATTCTCAAGCTACTGTTGATGTAAGTATGGATTATAAAGGTCGCATTAGCGTTACCGATAAGCTATCCTCAGGAACTAATATAGGAATTTCTTTAAGCGATTCTCAAAGTGGACATTTTCCACAACCACCTTATACCACAACTGCGCAAGTAGAGAATGGTCCAAATTTTAGTTTTAGTGCCAATAATGCTTTAGTTATAGATGAACCAAATGTTGATCTTATAAAAGATTTAGATACTATGATAGATGCGGTTTTAAGTGGTAATATGAGAGCCGATGGAAATTCGGCTGATCCAAGAAATACTGGAATGCAAGGAGCTTTAGAAAGACTCGATCATTTAGCAGATCATATCAGCAAGCTTAATACAACCATGGGAGCTTATCATAATACTATAGATGGTGTCAATACTCGAGTAAATTTCTTAAGCGTAAATGTGCAAAGCATTAAGTCAAATGTTATTGATGTAGATTATGGTGAAGCAATGATGAATTTAATGCAAGTTCAACTTGCATATCAAGCTTCTCTTAAGGCTAGTACAACAATTTCTCAACTTAGCTTATTAAATTATATGTAAAAATTTATGGTATAATTTGGCTTTGATTTTATTTTTAAGGAAAGAATATTAAAAAAGAAGCCATTTTTACCAGCTCTACACTTGTTATTTTTTATATTTGTCTTTGTATGCTAGCACCTAGCATGGGAGAATGGGTTTACAAGGCTAATTTATTTTTATTTGGAGAATTTGGGTATTATTATCCATTTTTTTTACTTGTGTTAAATTATCTTTACTATAGAAAAAATTATAAAATAGAAAATTTTAAGCGTAGAGAGCTTTTTGGTTTTTCTTTGGCCTTTTTTTCTACTTTGCTTTTATTTTCTGTCTTTTATAGAGAGTTTGGGTATATTTTAGAAATTGTATATGGATTTTTTTCTATAATCTTAGGACATACAGGGAGTGGAATTTTTGCTCTTTTACTTTTGCTATTTTCTTTGATCTTATTGTTTCCGAAATTTGCAAAAGAAATTTTAAAAATAGAATTAGATTTTACTTTTTTATTAAAAGTAGAGCAAGCTTTTAAATCTTTACTTATGCATGTATTTGGCGGAGAAAATGAGAAAGAAGATGTAGGTAAATCAGAACATATGGCTCCAAAATTAAATATTTTGCAAGATAGTATTTATGAGAATTTACAAATAAATAAAAAAGAAAAAACCAATAACTTAGAACAGATAATCAAAGATTGCAATATCAATGCAAGTAAAAATTCAATTACCACAGCTAAGGAAAACTTTGAAAAACTAAAAAATCAAATTTTAGATGAAACCATAGAGATTGATACACAAAGCTTAAAAGAATCAAGAAGTTTTGTTTATGAGCATTCTCAACAAGTGCGAAATTTCGCACAAAAGGCTAGTAAAACGAGCATTAGCCTTGATGAAGATTTTAATTTTATTTCAGAAGAAGGGGTAGATATGATTCCTGAACGTTTTTTAAAACCTAAAAAACTTGAAGATATAAAGCAAATAGATACAAATAAAAATTTAGATGAGCCAAGTTATAAGCGTAAAAATATTGAAATTCCAGTTTCTAAACAGGAAGTTAAACCAAAAATTTTCACAAAAGAGCTTGAACTTAGAGAGAATTTGATAAAAAAAGAAAAACTAGAACAAGAATACAAAGCCTATCAAAATGAAATTTTAGAAAATAAAGTAAAACAAGAAATTAAAAAATTAGAAGAATATGATGCAATAAATTCAAGCGATATTATAGAAGGGAATAAATACAGTTTTAATAACTCAAAGACAATCAAAACAGAAACAGAAGAATCAAACAAAATAAATGAAAATAAAAATCCAGATAAAGCAGACAATATCTTCGAATTTACTCCTATTGTAGAAGAGTTAAATCATCCTTATATAGAACCTACTCCTATAAAAAATATAAATGAAATAGTTATAGAAGAAAAAAATACACTCGATTTTATCCAAAATACAGAAATTAAAATCGATGATGAAAAAACAAATGATCAAGAAATTAAACTTCAAAAAGCAGTTTTAGCCAAAGAAATTGCTATTAACCAAGCTTTATTGCGTGAAATAGAGCAGGGTGAGATAGAAAAACCAAAAGATTTCACCTTGCCACCATTAGATTTTTTAGCTAATCCAAAAGAGCATAGACAAGAAATCAATGAAAGTGAAATAGATAAAAAAATTTATAATCTTCTTGAAAAGTTGCGTCGTTTTAAAATAGGCGGCGATGTTATAAGCACTTATGTTGGTCCTGTTGTGACTACTTTTGAATTTCGTCCTAGTGCAGATGTGAAAGTAAGTCGTATTTTAAATTTGCAAGATGATTTAACTATGGCTTTAATGGCAAAATCAATCCGTATTCAAGCTCCAATACCAGGAAAAGATGTTGTAGGCATAGAAGTTCCAAATGATGAAATTCAAACCATTTATTTAAGAGAAATTTTACAAAGTGAAATTTTTAAAAACGCTAAAAGCCCTTTAACCATAGCTTTAGGTAAAGATATAGTAGGTAACGCTTTTGTAACTGATCTTAAAAAACTTCCGCATTTACTCATCGCAGGAACCACGGGAAGTGGTAAAAGTGTGGGGATAAATTCTATGCTTTTAAGTCTTTTATATCGCAACTCTCCAAAAACCTTGCGTTTGATGATGATAGATCCTAAGATGCTTGAATTTAGCATTTATAATGACATTCCTCATCTTTTAACTCCTGTTATCACAGATCCAAAAAAAGCAGTCAATGCGCTTTCAAATATGGTAGCTGAAATGGAAAGACGCTATCGTTTAATGGCTGATGCAAAAACCAAAAATATAGAAAATTACAATGAAAAAATGAAAGAATTAGGTGGTAAAGAACTTCCTTTTATTGTAGTAATTATCGATGAACTTGCTGATTTAATGATGACTGCGGGTAAAGATGTAGAATTTTATATAGGAAGACTTGCGCAAATGGCAAGAGCAAGTGGAATTCACTTGATTGTAGCTACACAACGACCTTCTGTTGATGTTGTAACAGGACTAATCAAAGCGAATTTGCCAAGTAGAATTTCTTATAAAGTAGGGCAAAAAATTGATTCTAAAGTTATTTTAGATGCTATGGGTGCTGAGAGTTTACTTGGAAGAGGAGATTGCTTATTTACTCCTCCTGGAACAAGCTCTATAGTGCGTTTACATGCGCCTTTTGCGAGTGAATTTGAAATAGAAAAAATCGTGGATTTTCTAAAGGATCAACAAAGCGTAGAATATGATGAAAGCTTTTTAAAAGATCAGCAAAGCGTGGGTGTTACAACAAATGAAAGCTTTGATGGGGAAGTAGATGAGCTTTATGAAGAAGCTAAAAGAGTAATCTTAGAAGATGGAAAAACAAGCATTTCTTATTTGCAACGCCGTTTAAAAATCGGCTATAACCGCTCTGCAAATATTATTGAACAACTTACGCAAAATGGAGTTTTAAGCGAACCTGATGCCAAAGGACAAAGGGAAATTTTATAAGATTTTCTTTTTATTTTGATATAAAAACTAATTACAAAAGAAGAAATTTATAAAGATAAAAGCCCCATAAAAAGGGCTTAAAATTATTTATCTCTAAGATTTAATTCGGTAATTAACTTACTATAAGAATTATAATCTTTTCTTTTAAGATAAGATAAAAGTCTTTTTCTTTGACCTACAAGTTTTAAAAGTCCTAATCTTGACGAAAAGTCTTTTTTGTAAATTTTTAAATGTTCTGTAAGTTCTGCAATTCTTGCAGTTAAAAGAGCTACTTGAACTTCTGTTGAACCAGTATCACCTGGTTTTTTAGCGAATTTCGCAACTATTTCTGCTTTTTTGGCCGAATCCAAAGCCATGATAGACCTCCTGATTGGTAAAATAATAAATTAAAGAACTGTAATTTTATCTTAAAAAGCAAAAAATAAACTGAATTTATCCTTTTTAGAAGGTTTTGTAAAAATTTAAGTCTTTTTCTAAGAATTATTTATTATAATTACAGCTATTTCTGTAGTTATAATAAGGAGAATTTGTGCTATTTACCAAAGCTAGCGAATACGCTTTACTTTCTTTAATTTATATTTCTCAAAAAGAAACACCTCAAGATGTAGATTCTTTAGCTTTAGAGCTTGATATTCCCAAAAGTTTTTTAGCTAAAATTTTACAAACTTTAGCTAAAGATGGTTTGTTAAAATCCTTTAAAGGGGCAAAAGGTGGTTTTGCTTTAATCAAAGAACCAAGTCAATATACTATAAAAGAAATTGTTAACAGTGCTGAAAAAAAGGATATCAGTGTATTTGAATGCAGCGGTGGCACTTGTCCAAATAATAAAGAAAAAAATTGCACCTTAATGCCTATGTTAGTAAATTTACAAAATAAAGTAGATGAATTTTTAGATTCTATTACTTTAGAAGATATTATGAAAAATAATGGCAAAAAATAAAATAGTCGATTTAGTTTTTCCTTTTTTGGGGCCTTTAATTGCTCCTGTTTTAAAAGCTAAAAGCTTAACTATTGTTGGTTTCTTAGTTTGCATTTTAGCTATTATCATAGTTCCTTTACCAAGTCCTATTTTGGACTTTTTCTTAGCTTTAAGTATAGCTTTATCAGTATTAATTATTTTAATTTCTATTTATATACCTAAACCGACAGATTTAACAACTTTTCCAACTTTAATCTTGATTATTACTTTATTTAGACTTTCTTTAAATATAGCTACTACGAGGATGATTTTAAGCGAAGGGCAAAACGGCCCTGAAGCTGTGAGTGAGATTATAGCAGCATTTGGAGAATTTGTTGTTGGTGGAAATATGGTCATTGGTGTGATTGTATTTTGTATCTTAGTATTAATTAATTTCATGGTTGTAACAAAAGGTAGTACAAGGGTTTCTGAAGTACAAGCAAGATTTACACTTGATGCAATGCCGGGTAAACAAATGGCTATTGACGCGGATTTAAATGCAGGACTTATTGATGAACAAACCGCTAGAGCAAGACGTCAAGAAGTTATTGCTGAGGCAAACTTCTATGGTGCAATGGATGGTTCTTCTAAATTTATCAAAGGAGATGCTGTTGCAGGAATTATCATAACTATTATAAATATCATAGGTGGTTTTTTAATAGGATCTTTTCAGCACGATATGGCTTTAAGCGATGCTGCATCTACCTATACTATTTTAACCATAGGTGATGGACTTGTATCGCAAATTCCAGGGCTTATTACTTCTACTGCAACCGCTATAATTATCACTCGTGCAAGCAAAGATGAGGAAAATTTTGCAGAAGGAACTTTAACTCAACTTTTAAGTGAATATCGCACGCTTTTAATAGTAGGTTTTGTACTTTTTATCTTTGCGTTAGTGCCTGGTTTGCCAACTTTATCCTTGGGCTTTATGGCTTTAGTTTTTTTAAGTCTTGGCTATCTTACCAAGCAGGTTAAGGAAGGTAAAATTGATATAACCACAGTTAAAAAAAGCAAACCAAGTGCTGCAGCTGCATCTCAAAGTGGAGCAGGTGAGACAACGGCAGCGCCTGCTAAGAAAAGCGAAGAAGAAATTCTCAAAGAGGAAGAGCACAAGATTAACGACATACTCAAAGTTGAAATTTTAGAACTTGAACTTGGATACGGACTTATTAAGCTTGCTGAAAACGAACTTACAGAAAGAATTCGCTCAATGAGAAGAAGTATTGCTGAAAGTTTAGGATTTTTAATGCCAAAAATAAGAATAAGAGATAATTTAAGACTTAAACCAAATGAGTATAGTTTTAAACTCAAGGGCGTATCTATAGCAAGTGCTGAAATTTATCCGGATAAATATTTAGCCATGGATAGTGGTTTTATCACAGAAGAGATAGAAGGGATTGCTACAAAAGAACCCGCTTTTAACTCTGATGCACTTTGGATTGATGCGAATTTAAAAGATGAAGCAACATTAAATGGCTATATAGTAATAGATCCTGCAAGTGTTATTTCAACACATATGAGCGAACTTATCAAAGCACATGCAAGCGAACTTCTCACACGCCAAGAGGTGCAAAATCTTCTTGATAAGGTTAAAAATGATTATCCAATCATTGTAGAAGGTGCTTTAGGTGTTGCACCTGTAAGTCTTATTCAAAAAATTCTCAAAGACTTGCTTAAGCATCACATACCAATTAAAGATATGCTTACTATTTTAGAATCTGTAAGCGATATAGCAGAAGTAAGCAAGAGTTTTGATATGATTATTGAACATGTAAGGGCGTCTTTAGCTAGGATGATTACAAATATGTATTTAGATGATAAAGGAAATTTGGATATTTTTATCTTAGACTCTGCTAGCTCTGCAGTTTTAATGGAAAATGTACAATTTAGAGATGGAAGTTATCACTTGCCTTTAAGTGTAGCTCAAACAGGCACTTTAGTAGATACTCTAAGGGCTGAAGTTGCCGCAGTAGCAAATGGTCGTATCAAGCCTTTTATACTTTGCGTTGAACCGCAGCTTAGAAAATTCATTGCTGATATTTGTTATAATTTTAGCATTAATATAGTAGTGTTAAGTTTTGCAGAAATTGCAGAAAATACAAATTTTAATACCGAGGGTATTATTAGGATAGAACTTTAAGGAATATAATGAAAATTTATCATCTTTCGCATACAGATCTTGATGGTTATGCTTGTCAATTTGTAGTAAATTTTTATTTTAAAAATGTGAAATTTTATAATTCTAATTATGGTAAAGAAATTAATGAAAATTTTAACTCTATTATAGGCGATATAGAAAAAGATGAAAATTTCGGAAAAGCTATTATTCTAATAACAGATTTAAATTTAAATTTAAATCAATGTGAAGAATTTGAAAAAATTTGTAAAGAGAAAAATATTAAAATTTTTCTTCTTGATCATCATCAAAGTGGCGAAGAATGTGCTCAAAAATATTCTTGGTATTTACTTGATTCTAAAAGATGTGCAACTAAAATCGTTTATGATTTTTTCTCTAAAATCTGCACTCCTGTTTTAGAACTTTCAAAATTTGTTGATGTGGTTAATGCTGTTGATATTTGGCTAAGCGAGGATGAAAATTTTGAACTTGGAAAGGTTTTTTTAGGCTTGATTGCCAATGCAAAAGAAATAAATCGCGTGATGTTTAAAGAATCTCAAATCGATTATATGTTTTTCTTGCTTGATAAGGCTTGGAAATTTATAGGAAAAGAAAATGCGAATATTTTACTCGATAATGCTACTCATTTTATAAAAAAGGATTATTTTGCCAGAAAAAATGATGATACTCTTTCTAATTTAATTTCTTGTTTTGTAGTTGAAAAACTAAGTGAGCTAAAAGAAAATTTCAGTATAGAATATGAAGGCCATAAAGGCATCTTAACTTCAAATATAGGCAATACTTCTGTTATTGGAAATGATTTTTTAGTAAAAAATCCTGATTATGACTTTTTTATTGATGTTAGTTCTAGAAAAACCTTAAGTTTTCGTGCAAATGGAAAAATAGATGTAAGTTTAATGGCTAAAAATTTAGTAGGTGGTGGTGGACATAAAAATGCTAGTGGTGGACTTTTTGCGACATTTAAAGATGGAGTAAATTATAATCATATTAAGGCTCAAATTATTGATTTAATTAAAAGCAAAGAACTTAAAAAGGAAAACAATGAATCAAAACAATAATAAAACCTTAAAAAATGAACTAGAGGATTTACAATATGAGCTTAGCATAGTTTTAGAAGCTATGCTTTTATACGCTGGAGTTAAAAGAGAAAAATTAGAAAATGCAATAGAAGCTTATATTGATAATATAGATAATGTGCTCGAAAATTCCAACAAAGAAGGGGTTGATGAAATTTTAGAAGTGGTGGAATTTCTAAAAAATAAATACAAAGATTTTTTTCAATGAAAAAGTGTATTTTAATTTTTTTTAGTTTATATTCTTTAAGTTTTGCTAATATTTACGAAAAATTAAATGATTTTGCTTATGAAAAAAAACCGAACAAAGATTTTAAGATTCAAGAAGTTAAATTAGTACAATTTTCACAAGAAAATAAAGATTGCCTTGAGCTTTTAATAGAAGCTGGTCAAGTTAGAATTTTAAATAGCTATAACTCTTGTCAAAAATTATCTAAAGATGAAAGTTTTCAAAAATTTCTTAATGAAGATTTTTTAAAACTTTATAAAAATAATGGATACTTGATTAATGAAAATTTACAAAATTTGAAAAATACCATGCAAGATATTATGATATATTATAAACTCCGATATTCTTTTAGTAAAGATGTAAAAGATATGAGTAAAAATAAGAATTTGGATGTTTTAAATATAGATGAAAAAGATGGTGGTACTTTGCTTTATAAAATCAACAATCAAGCTTGCGTTGGAATAGAACTTACAAGACATGACTCAAGAATGGCTATGAAAATATACGGAATAGAAAATTTGGATAAAGAGTGCAAACTATTTATCCAATCGCCTTCTTTTAAAGATCTTTCTTACACAAAAAAAGATTTTAAGTGGTATTATTTAGAATAAATAAATGCTTTAATTTTTAAATAAAAATTTTTAAAAATCGCACTTAAAGTAAAAGTATCTTGCCTTCCAAGATTTTGAAAAACGCAGTTATCTAAGTCTTTTTTTTCTTGAATGCTTAAATTTTTCATTAAACCAACCTCTAAAAATATTGCAAACTTCAATTTTATCAAAAAAACTTTATTTTTATTTTAAAGTTTTAATTATAAGGCAAATAAATATTTTTTTAAGAATTTAAAGTTTTTTATTAAAATATTATTAACTTTTATTGACTTTTTTGAAGCAAAGTTATATACTGAATTCGAATTAGACAAATTTAAGGAGGAAAAATGATGAATAAATTTTCTATAGTTTTAACTTTGTTGTTATGTGGAAGTTGTGCTTTAGCCTTAGATCCAAATTTGGAAAAAACTAAGAGTGCAACAGGTATTGATCTACCTACTGCCAAATGGAATTTACCTAAGGCTTTAAATGAAGATGGTACCATAGATGAAACTAAAATGCCAAAAAATTCAGAATATAGCAAAATGGTTATTTTGGGAAATAAAATTCTTAATGAAACAAGCAAATATGTAGGTCCACAGGCCAAAGATCCTAAAAAAAGATTTGCGGGAAATAATCTTTCTTGTTCAAGTTGCCATGCTAATGGTGGAAGTGTACAAAATCAATCAGGTTTTGTAGGAATTTGGGCAAGATTTCCACAATATAATGCCAGAGGAGATAAAGTAATTACCTTAGCAGATAGGATCAATGGCTGTTTTGAACGCTCTATGAATGGCAAAAGAATGCCTAGTGATGCGCCTGAAATGAAAGCCATGCTAACTTATATGCAATGGTTATCTCAAGGAGTTCCAGTAGGAGCTAAGATAGAAGGGCAGGGGCTTAAGAAGATAGATTTCATCTCGAGAGCAGCTGATCCTAAAAAAGGTAAGGCAATTTATATGGATAAATGTGCCGTTTGTCATCAAGAAAATGGATTAGGGCTTAAAAATGAGGATAGCGCAGGGGCGTATTATCTTTATCCACCACTTTGGGGCAATGATAGTTATAATACAGGAGCTGGAATGTATCGTCTTATCAAAGCTGCTTCTTATATTAAAGAAAATATGCCTCAAGGCGCGCCTGACTTAAGTCTTGAAGATGCTTATGATGTAGCAGCTTACATGAATTCACAAGCTCGCCCTATTAAAGCAAATAGAGATAAAGACTTTCCAGATAGAAAGGTTAAGCCTTTAGATATGGATGTAGGACCTTATGATGATAGCTTTTCTACAACCCAACATCGCTATGGACCTTATACAAATATGATCAAAAAATAATTTTAAGGCAATTTTTATTGCCTTAAAAAATTTATTATTTCATATTACTTAATTTTTTAACTAGATCTTCTAAATCTTGCATCGAATTGATTGCACTTGGGTTAATTTGATATTTTCCATTGACAACAAAAGCAGGGGTACCATAGGTTTTAGCTATATCATTAGCTCTTTGAAACTCTCTTAAAATTTCTTTAGCTTTTGGGGTGTTTAAAAAATTTAATACTTCATTTTTATTTACATTCATAGCCTTTAAACCTATGTCGTAAAATTCATCTAAATTCGAAAAATTTCTTTGCTTGTTTAAAAAATAAGAAACAAAATAAACATCAGCAAGTTTATGAGATAAACTATCAGAATAACTCGCGTCTTTACCATTTTGCTCATCTTTGTATTGAGCAAAGGCAAAAAGATCATTCATTTCTTTGGAAAAATCTCCATTCATTAAACTTACAGGATAGAGTTTAAAATGCAAATTTGGAAAAGCTTCTCTTAGTTTTTCAAGGGTTCCAAATTTATGATGATTATAACAATGTATACATTTATAAGAAAATGCTTCTATTACACTATTTTCGGAGTTGGGTAAATTTGGATTAAGAGTAATAAAACTATTATTTGCTAACGCAAAACTTGAGCAAAATACAAGCGCTAAAACAAATTTGCAAAAAAAATTACGCATACTATATCCTTGATTAAATAAAATTTTCAAAGATAATTTTATTTAAAAAAAATAAATAAGCCCAAATTTATTTTTGGGCTTATTTATTTTTTAGGATTGAATGCTTGATCAACGCTAAAAGGCATTACTTGATAACCCGTGCCTGAACCGCTAAATTAAATTTGAACCGAAGGCTCCTTAGCACCCCAGTTAAATTCATCAATTTCAGGTTTTGGCTCTCCAAGACTTACACCTTTGCTAAGATCACAAGCCATTCCAGCTGTTGTGCTATAAACCATAATAGAATCTTTATCTGGTTCATATTGAGTTAAAGAAGTTACAGGAGAAAACCATTCATTTCCACGATTTTTACCATATTCCCAAATTTGTTCCACAGTTTTATTTTGCTGATCGATTTTATAAATTACAGCACGAGAATATTTTTGACTCGCAAATGCAGGTTGCTCAGCTCCTCTTGCATCACCATTATCAAAAACACTTATATAGATATAACGCTTGTTTGATTTACTATCAATTCTCCAGCCTGTATGTTGTGTCCAAGTGAAATCAAATCCACCATTTTCATTTTCATAACCTGGGCATTTGCTATAATCATCATCGCAAACAATTTTTTTGCCATTTTTATCTACAGGTTGTAATAAATATTTTTGAAATTCTTTATTCCATCCTTTATGTGCCCCTAAAATCCATTTTATTTTTTTATCACGACCAATTTTAACAACAGCACTTTGATGGCGACTAGAAATAATAATACTGTCATCACTTGGATCATAATCAACGCTATTTACATAAGCCCAATTCCTACCTATACCTGTACCTGCTATACTCCAAATTTGTCGCTTTCATCCATTTTGGCAAGCTCTTCATCGCTTAAAGTTTTACCCGCTTTGCTTGCATCTATATTTAAACACACTGCACCTTGATCTAAAGCTTTGATAATAGTACTTCTATAAGGATCTAAAATCTCATACAATCTCCAATCATCAACAACATTACCATTCTCATCTACTTCTATAATAGTATCACGCACTGTGCGTACATGCTTACCATTTGGACGCAAAGTATTTGCTGAAGCTACTCTTAATATAAATAATGCCCATTTTGCATATTGTCCATAGCATGAGAAAAATCTATATAGGCAACAGGTAATTTACGATTGAAAATTTCTCTTCCTAAGATATCGTATTTTACATATCTTTGACCAAATCCCCAAGTTAAAGCTCCATCTTTGTTTTGATGAAAACCCATCATAATTCCACGATTGTAAATATTGTCCCGGTTCATTAATTTATCGTTATCAAAATACCATCTGATTTCACCCTTGGTATCTATGATAAAGACATTTGAATTTTCATCCCATTCCATAGCACCACCTACAGGATTATTCCATACAGATTGTGAGCCTTTGCCAGATTGTTTTCCAGGAGCATTATTTACTAAATATAGCCTATCTGAAAATTTTGGATCCATTTTTATCAAAAGGAGTTCCTCTTTGATCAGTGCTTCCACTTGGTTCTATGCTAACCCCTGGAGTTGTAATTTTATAAATCTCATCAACAACTTTTTGACTTTTACCATTTGCAGTCTTAGTATAACTTACCTTTACTGTATTTAAATAAGAAGGATAAAGTCCAAAAATAGGAATTCCACCATAAGTCTTAGCCATTTTAGAAATCACACTATAAGAAATAGTTTGACCATTTGGTTTAGGAACAATAGTTACTTTTATATCGCTTAAGACGTAACCATTATCCATAATAATAGCGGTCAAAGGAGACAATCCATAAGGATTCATTTTAATCGCATCTATTTGTCCTTGAATTTTCCAATCTATTTTCGCTCCACTGGGACCACCCATGGCCATTAAAGCATTAGGTGCAAGTAGGGTAGAACCCGTCAAAAATGCCATGCAAATAGTTTTGCTAAGTCTCATGATAAATCCTTTAAAATTATTTAAGCCATCCTAAAATAGCTTAATAAAATTTTAATAATACGCAACAAAAATAATGTGTTGCGTATTTTAAGAGCATCTTAAAACGACTTGATTTAAATGATTTAAACTAGCTATATTTTGATTTGGATTTTTTGGTTCTCCTATAAATTTAAACACCAAAACCAAAATAACAATCACCAATGCAAAAATTTTAGCATTAGGTTTATTTTTATCTAAAACATAGGCTATAAACATTGCAAAAAGCACAATAAAACAACATAAAAATGCCATAAGACAGCAAATTGCCATATTCATAAACTTTAAACTAGGAATCAAATACCAACCATTGCTATAAAGCCCATTTTCAAAATTAGGTGGAGTTCCTATAAAAAATTTTTGAAAAGCATTAAGATGATTATAAGCATTTTCTGGAACTACAGGGGTATCCATCCCACATTCTCCTGTTGGCAAAAACCAACTAGGAGCCCATTCATGCAAAGGTAAATTAAATGGGTAAATAGGAATTTCACGACATCCATCTACACCTGCAAAAGGATTTTCAGAATGAACCACTTCATGAATATGATTTAAAGTTAGACAATGCTCCAAGCCAAGCCAAATTCCATAAAAAGCTAAACCATAAGAAAAAATTTTTATAATATTATTTGCAGGGTTGATTAATGCAATCATACCGCCTATAGCCATAACAAGCATATCAAATCTTATATACACACATTGTTCGCAAGGTTCCATAAAAAGATATTCTTGAAATAAAAAATGTGCTATACAAGTAAGTCCTATAGTAACTATAATCAAAATTAACCAAGGTTTGCGCGTATCTTGCCATTTAGAAAGTGAAAAATTTCTGCAATTATCTTTCATTTTTATACAACTCATTTTTGCTTGCTAAGTTCTTTAGTAATCTCAATCAAAGCCTCTGGAGAGTTGATTGCACTTGGGTTAATTTGATATTTTCCATTAACAACAAAAGCAGGGGTGCCATAATTTTGCGAAATAGGATTGGCAATTTCATAACTTCTTAAAAACTCTGCAGCCTCTGGAGTTTTTAAGAAATTTTCCAAATCAGCCTTACTCACATTCATTGCTTTTAAACCGACACTATAAAAAGCTTCAGGATTTTTACCATTTTCCCATCTTTGTTTTTTCTTAAAATATGCATTAAAATAAGCTTCAGCAACTTTATGAGTTAAGCTATTTTTATCCGTAGGATCAATTTTATTTACACCATCCTTAAATGCCGCAAAAGCAAAAATTTCATTAGCTTGCCTTCCATAATCTCCCATAGAACTTACAGGATAAAATTTGTAAGTTAAATTAGGCAATTTTTCTTTAACTTTACCCATGGTATTAAATTTGTGATGATCATAACAATGAGTACAGCGATAAGAAAAAAATTCAATCAATGAATTATCAGCGTTAGCAATAGGATTTTTAAGAATTACATATTCTTTACCTTCACTTAATGCGCTAGCACTTATACCTGCTAAAAAAGCACATGTAACAATAGATCTTGCTAATTTTACTGGAAATTTCATTACCTTCTCCTTGAAATTTGGTTTTGACAAAACTTTTTATTAAGTTTTTATGTAATAAATATTATAAAACTATTAAAATAAAAATATTCTTAAAAAATTTTATAACTAAAAAATATTTACTTTAACTAAAAATTAAGAATAGGGGGATTAAAAATTTAATGCACAAGTTATCATTTTTATGTATATTTTGATAATAATATAAAATAATTTAATTTTTAAATATTCTTTATAGTTTTCAAGAAAAGTACAATATAATTTTAATTTACAAAATAAAATTATCAATTTTTTACATTATATTTTGTGGATAAGTTTATTTCACTCAAAAGGTAAAATCATAAAAGTATGGAAAAATAGTAGATTAAAGTATATCAAAATAGAATAATCTATGTGTATATAAAAAAGTTTGAAAATTACAGTTTTCAATACAAAATTATAATTTTTATATATTTTTACCTTTTATCACATCTTTTTATGATTGATATAAGATTTATTTAATAAAAATATTTTAATCTTTTTGCCTCGCATGCAAAACAAACTTTTTCCTAAAAAAGCTTTTTTTTACTAAGTTAATACTAAAATACCTTTTCTAATTAAAAAGCTAAAAATTTATATTTTAGGAAAAGTTTTTATGAAATACCCTTTAGATTGTGAAGAAAATTTTGAAAAATCATTTTTATTTTGGCTGGCAAAATATGTAAAATTTAAACTCAATTCGCTATCTAACAAAGAGTTAAAAAATCCACAAGCTTTAGCAGAAGTTAATTTTGCCCTTACAAAAGGTGTAAAAAACATTGAAGAACTTGACGCTCTAGCAAAAAAAGCAAGAAATGCTGGTTTAAGTGGAGTTAATACTTATTTTAACCCCTTAAAAAAAGTGTTTGAATATTTAAATTTTTACAAGCTTTACTCTTTAAAACAGATTGATGAGGAACTCATTGTAGAAGTTTTAGCAAGTGTAACAGGTGCTTTATCAGATGCAAGTAAAAAAAATTACCGTATTGCTGTGATTAATTTTTTTGATTTTTTAGACAAGCAAAACGAAGAAGATGAAAAAGCACATATTTTTGATATCAATCTTAAAAACTGGGCAGGTATAGCAGGTTCTAAAGGGGTGAAATTACCCGAATTTATGAGTGAAGAAGAGCTTAAAAAATTTCTTGATGCTATTGAAAATGCAGATTTTAAAAACAATACCATACGCAATAAACTTATTCTTAAAATCATCATTTTTACAGGCATACGGGTAAGCGAAGCTATCAATATCAAAATGGGTGATATTAGCGAAGAAAACGATCTTTATATCATAAGAATAAGAGCTAAAGGCAATAAATATCGTGTTGTAATGATAAAAAAAGAACTTATTTACGATTTACTTAAAAATGTAAGTATTAATTATATGAGTAAAGACGCCCTACTTTTTGTCAATAAAAAAGGCACTCCACTGACTCAATCTTATGTCAGTCGTATAGTAGAACAGCTTTTATTTCACGCAGGAATTCGCAAACAAAAAAATGGTGCTCACATGTTGCGTCATACTTTTGCCACCCTGCTTTATAAAAAACAAAAAGATTTAGTTTTAGTTCAAGAAGCTTTAGGGCATGCAAGTTTAAACACTTCAAGAATTTACACTCATTTTGATAATGATAAATTAAAACTTGCCGCACAGGTTGCAAAGGAATTAAGTGACTCTTGAAAACTATGCTATTTTTGGTAAATATTTTTACTATGATTTAAAACATACTTTAAAAGCCTTTAACCACAAAGAAAGTAAAAAATGCTTTAAATTTATAGAAAAATATAAAAATGATTTTTATATTTTAATGCTTGCTGATTATGAGCTATATAGATATTTTCAAGATGAAAATTTCACAAGTAAAAAAGCTTGTTTGTCTGTTTTTGCTTTTAAAAAAAGAAAAAAATTTCAAAAAGAGGATATCGATGAAGAAAAATTTATTCCTGAATTTATAAATTTTTTAGATCAAGATAATTACAAAGAAAATTTCGTTAAAGTTAAAGAGGCGATCTCCAAAGGAAGAGTTTATCAAATCAACCTCACTCAAAATTTTAAATTTCATAGCAAAATGGATTCTTTTGAACTTTTTAAACTTTTGCTTTCTAGACAAGATACTGAATTTAAAGCTTTTATAAAAGATGAAACAAGAGAAATTTTATCCTTTTCTCCTGAACTTTTCTTCAAAACCAAAAAAAGAAAAATATTTACAAAACCTATGAAAGGCACGATTAAGCGTGATAAAGATCATATAAAAGATGAAGAAAATAAAATTTTCTTGCAAAATGATACAAAAAATCTAAGTGAAAATGTTATGATTTGTGATCTTTTGCGTAACGATCTTTCAAAAATCATCACAAAAAAAAGCTTAAAAACCAAACTTTTTGAAATTCAAAGTCACCCTACTTTACATCAAATGACTTCAAGCGTACAAGGAAAACTTAAAAAAAATATTTCTTTATATCAAATTTTTAAAGCCCTCTTTCCTTGTGGTTCTATTACAGGTGCCCCAAAGCTTGAAAGTATTAAATTTATTGAAGAATTAGAACAAAGAGATCGTGGTATTTACTGCGGAACTATAGGTTTAATACACAAAAATAAAAATAAATTTAGCGTAGCTATACGCACCTTAGAAAAACAAGATGAAATTTATACTTATAGCACGGGTAGTGGCTTGGTTTGGGACTCAAAATTCAAAGATGAATTTGAAGAATTAAAACTTAAAAGCGCGATCTTAAATCCTTATGATTTTCATCTTTTTGAAACCATGTATTTTAAAAATTCTCAAATTTTATTTTTAAAAGAACATTTATTAAGGCTTATAAATTCAGCTCTTAAATTTAATTTTAATACTCACAAGCTCTTTAAAGATTTTTATAATATTTTAAACCAAAAAAGTTCTTATAAAGAATATCAAAATTTTACACTTTTTAAACTCGATGAAAAAATTTTCCACAAAAAACATTCTTTATTTTATAATTTTCCCCTACCCTTTAAAAATCCACATAAAGAAGGAATTTTAAAGCTTATTTTATACAAAGACGGAAGATACGAAATTCAACAAAGTGCCTCAAAACAAAATTCAAACGATATTTTGCTTTTAAGTGATGATAAAATTAACTCAAAAAGTGACAATCTCTATCACAAAAGCTCTTTGCGTACTTTTTATAATCAACACTCATACAAATGGCAGCAAAACTTGTGTTATGACATAGCTTTTTTTAACGAAAAAAATGAACTTTGCGAAGGCTCAAGAACCAATCTCATCTTAGAAAAAAACGCTCAATTTTATACTCCACAAATTCAAAGTGGTATATTAAATGGTGTATATAGAAATTTCTTAGTCAATCTTGGTTTAATAAAAGAAAAAGCATTATTTAAACAAGATTTATTTGAAGCAGAAAATATTTATTGCATTAATTCCGTGCGTGGTTTAAAAAAGGTAAAATTACAATGAAGAAAATTTTATTTATAGATAATTATGATTCTTTTAGTTATACCATCATCTATTATCTTAAAGAACTTGGTTTTGAATGTAAAGTGATAAAAAACGATGCCTTTAAAAAAGCTAAAGAATTAGAAAAATTTGATTTTACTCATCTTATCATCTCTCCTGGCCCTCATTCTCCTAAGAAATCTAAATTAAGCTTAAAAGCAATCAAATATTTTAAAAAAAACAAAAAAATTTTAGGTATATGTTTAGGGCATCAGTGTATAGCTGAAGTTTTTGGCGGTAGGGTTTCTAAAATGCAAAATCCCATGCATGGTAAAATTTCTAAACTTTATTTTAAAAAAGATCCTATTTTTAAAGGTATTAAAAAAGAAATTGAAATTTGTTTATATCATTCTTTACATATTAGTTCTATGCCTAAAAAATGCAAAATTTTAGCTCGTAATTCAGAAAATATCATTATGGCAATTAAACATAAAAAATATCCTATTTATGGATTGCAATTTCACCCTGAAGCGGTTTTAACTCAAAAAGGTAAAAAAATACTTAAAAACTTTATGAAACTTTAGTCTTTTTTGCATTTAAAATAACACTCAATATAATTAAAGCAAAAGCAAAAATATCAAGCAAGCTATAATGGGTTTTTAAAAATAAAAAACTCATCAAAGCAGCTGCTACAGGCTCTATAGAGGCAATCATACTAGCCCTTAGAGCACCTATATATTCCACTCCTTTTAAATATAAACAAAAAGCCCCTATAGTTCCGATAAAGACAATCCCGCCCATAGAAAAAAATGCTTTTAAGTTAAAAGCATAGTGAATTAAACCCTTATCAAATTGCAAGATTAATAAAAATACAAAAGAAGCAAAAAGACTCGCCCAACCCATTATCCAAAAAAGACCATATTTTAATATCACTTCTCTAGCGCTTAAAGAATAAAAAGCAACCCCAAAAGCTCCTATAACAGCCCAAAAAATACCCCAATAATTTAAAACCACCGCTTCAATATCTCCTTTAGTTGCAAGCAAAAACAAAGCAAAAATAATCAAAATCAAAGCCAAAATTTCTATCAATTTAGGAAATTTTTTATTTTTAAAGCACAAATAAAGCATTATAATCAAAGGTGCACAATATTGTATCATAGTTGCAGTTCCAGCATCGGTATAATAAATAGCCTTAAAATAACCAAATTGTGTTAGCAAAAGCCCAAAAAATCCAAACATACAAATACTTAAGCTTTCTTTTAAATTTGTAAAAACTAAAATCTTTTGAGCTTTAAAACTTAAAAAAATCAAAATCAACCCTGTAGATAAAAGCCTATAAAAACAAACCCAATCTACGCTATAATTATTTTTAAAAAGGTATTCAGCTAAAACACCGCTAATAGCCCAAAAAATACCTCCCAAAAGAACTAAAAATACGCCCATTGCAAACCTTAATAAAAATTATTTTAAATTATAGTATATTTTTTAAAATAATGTCGATTTAGTGTAATATATATTATAAATTAAGGAGAAAATATGCAAATTAACAATTCCTTAAATAGCTTGAGTCAATATGTTAAAGTCAACTCAAACGAAGAAAATCAAAACTCTAAAAATCAAGAACAAAACACTTTAGCGCAAGATCCAGCTGTAGAGGTAAATATCAGCAAAGAAGCCAAAGAAAAATCAAATACTTCTAATCAAAATAATTCTCAAGCTCCAGCTCAAGCTTTAAACGCGCAAAACAACACGCAACAAGATAGTAGCAGCAATAGTGAAGATAAACTTACAGAATTAACACAGAAGCTTGCAGAAATTCAAGCAAAAATTGTTGAACTAACTGCAAAAATGTCTAAAGCTAATGAGGATCAAATCAAAAGTATTGAAAGTCAAATAGCAACATTAAATGCCCAAGCTTCAACTATTCAAGCTCAAATTCAAGAACTCCAAAGCCAACAAGCTTGATTATATTTTTTCAAAAGTTTAAGAATGCTATAATGATGCATTTTTAAACTTTTTCAAGGAAAAATATGACTTATCTAGAAATCGAAGGCACAAATCATCTAAGCGGAAATGTTACAATAAGTGGAGCAAAAAATGCTGCCCTACCCTTGATCGTTTCAAGCATACTTGCTAAAAATGAAGTAAAAATCAACAATGTTCCTAATGTTGCTGATATAAAAACTCTTATATCTTTGCTAGAAAATTTAGGAGCTAAAGTCAATTTTCAAAACAATAGTGCTTTATTAAACACAAACACTCTTAATCAAACCATAGCCAAATATGACATTGTACGTAAAATGCGTGCTTCTATACTTACTCTAGGGCCTTTGCTTGCTCGTTTTGGGCATTGTGAAGTATCTTTGCCTGGTGGATGTGCCATAGGACAAAGACCTATTGATTTACATCTTTTAGCCTTGGAAAAAATGGGGGCAAATATACAAATCAAACAAGGCTATGTCGTAGCTAGTGGAAATTTAAAAGGCAATGAAATTCTTTTTGATAAAATCACGGTTACAGGTAGTGAAAACATCATCATGGCAGCAGCTCTAGCTAAAGGTAAAACCAAGCTCTTAAATGTTGCAAAAGAACCCGAAGTAGTTCAACTTTGCGAAGTTTTAAAAGACGCAGGACTTGAAATCAAAGGCGTAGGCACAGATGAACTTGAAATTTATGGTAGCGATGGAGAACTTTTAGAATTTAAAGAATTTAGCGTTATACCTGATAGAATTGAGGCAGGAACTTATCTTTGTGCAGGGGCTATTACAAATTCTAAAATTACTTTAGATAAAGTTAACGCCACTCATCTTAGTGCAGTTTTAGCAAAACTTCATCAAATGGGTTTTGAAACTTTGATTGCAGATGATAGCATCACCCTACTTCCTGCTAAAGAAATTAAACCTGTAGAAATCATGACAAGCGAATATCCAGGCTTTCCAACCGATATGCAAGCGCAGTTTATGGCACTAGCTTTAAAAGCTAATGGAACTAGTATTATTGATGAAAGACTATTTGAAAATCGTTTCATGCATGTAAGTGAACTTTTAAGAATGGGTGCGGATATTAAACTCAATGGTCATATTGCTACTATAGTAGGCGGAAAAGAACTTAACGCTGCTGATGTCATGGCTACAGATTTGCGTGCTTCTTCAGCCCTTATCTTAGCAGCTCTTGCAGCTAAAGGCACAAGCAAAGTCCATAGAATTTATCATCTTGATAGAGGTTATGAAAATTTAGAAGAAAAATTTAAAGGCTTAGGGGCTAAAATCACAAGGCTTGAAGAATGAAAAATATCTTTAAAACCTTAAAAGACTTAGAAGATCAAATTTCATGCTTAGATGAAAGTGAACTTATTAGCCTTGAAAAAGCAAAAGATAGAATTTTAGCTAAAGATTTATACGCTAGAAAAAATCTACCCAGTTTTGACAATGCTGCTCTTGATGGCTATGCTTTTAATTATACTGATATCAATGAGGCTTTGGAGATTAAAGGGGCTATTTTTGCAGGAGATAAAAATTTTTATACAGTTGCTAAGAATGAATGCTATAAAATCATGACAGGGGCTAAAATGCCCAAAAATGCTGATACTATCTTAATGTTAGAAGATGAGTATATAGAAGAAAATAAACTCATCATTAAAAAAGCCCCTAAACAATACAATGCCTATCGCTATAAAGGCGAAGAATTAAAAAAAGGTGAAATTTTACTTCGAAAAGGCACCAAACTTAATGATAAACATATCGCCCTGCTTGCTTCTCAAGGGCTTTATAAAATAGAAGTCATAAGAAAAATTCGCATAGGTATTTTTTCAAGTGGAAATGAGCTAAAAGAACCTTGGCAAGAATGCGATGAAGAAAGTATTTATAATGCCAATGCTTTGCCTTTACTAACCATGCTTCAAAATGCTTCTTATTTGGGTATTATTAAAGATGATTTTAAAAGCACTAAAGAGGCTTTAGAAAATACAAATTTTGATCTTTTAATCACTTCAGGAGGTGCAAGCGTTGGCGAGGCTGATTTTATGGAAAAAGCTTTAGATAAATTAGGCTTTACTCCGCTTTTTAAAGGACTAAAAGCACGCCCTGCAAGACCTACTAAGCTTTATAGAAAAGGTGAAAATTTCGTATTGATTTTACCAGGAAATCCTATGGCAGCTTATCTTTCTTGTTTTATTTTTGCTAAAAAAATTATTGCTTTATTAAGTGGAAGCCTAGACAATCCTTTAAAATTTCATGCTACAATGGGTATGGATTTAAAGCTTAAAAGTGGAAGAAACAATCTCATTTTAGGAAATTTAGAAAAAGATATTTTTACACCATTTAATGAAAATAAATTTGGATCTGGTATGATACTTCCACTTATTAAAAGTGAGTTTTTACTTATAAGCGAAGAAAATACAAGTGAATTAAAAAAAGGTGATGAAATCACGCTTTTAAAAATATAATGTTTGTGTTTTTCACAAACATTAGCTTAATTTATCCTCATCATCATGATCATGGATATATTGTTCATCATTTTCCAAGGTATCAACAAAACGCCCTATCCTTTCCCAGCGAACATTTTTATCTTTATCCCAAGAGAAATATACAAACCAAGGTTTACCTACTATCAACCTATAAGGAACAGAACCCCAAAAACGACTATCATAAGAATAATCACGATTATCGCCCATCATGAAATACTCATTTTCAGGTACATCAAAAACATAAGCATTTCCGCCGCTAAAACCTATATGATTTCCAAGTTCTTTAATATAAGTTGGAGACATGGCAAAATCACCTATACTAAGAAAGTGTAAAATATCGCTTTCTATATCTTTTTTTGGATCATAATGAATACCTTTTTGTTTATAAGGTTCTTTTACATAAATTTGCCCTCCAAGAGCAACAAGATCATTCGGATAATGTTCTTTCATAAATTCATCACCCTCATGCATTCTTACATAAAGTGTTTTATTTGCATAAATTATTCTATCTCCTCCTGTGCCTACACAACGCTTTACAAAGTGTTCTTTTTCATTTCTAGGATTTCTAAAAACAACTATATCTCCTCTTTGTGGCCCTTGTGCTTTTATCAAATGCCCATCTTTATTAAAATCCGGCAAAACAGGAATTTCCAACCAAGGAATATGAGGAGTTGGGATACCATAACTAAATTTTTTAACAAATAAAAAATCCCCTACCAATAAGGTGTTTTTCATAGAACCAGAAGGAATAACAAAAGCTTGTATAAAGAAAAAAATCACCAAAAGAACAATAACTACAGTTCCAGTCCAAGACTGTGAAAATTTATATAATTTCTTTAAAATTTCCATAGATTTTCCCTAATTAAGTCTATTTTTAGCAGATTTAACTGTGTTTTCTAAAAGCATGGCTATAGTCATAGGACCTACTCCGCCTGGAACAGGAGTTATATAACTAGATTTTTTAGATACCTCTTCAAAATCCACGTCTCCAACTATCTTTCCACTTTCAAGACGATTGATTCCAACATCAACAACAATCACTCCTTCTTTTACCATATCCGATCGAAGTAAATTCACACAACCTGCTGCTACTATAATCAAATCAGCTTGCCTAGTATAAAGGCTCAAATCTTTGGTTTTAATATGACAAACGCTTACTGTAGCTCCAGCGTTTAAAAGCATAGTAGCCATAGGACGACCTACTATATTTGAAGCACCTATAATAACAGCGTCTTTTCCTTCTAAATCAATTTCATAAGCCTTCAAAAGCTTCATAACTCCAAGTGGAGTACAAGGCAAAAACCCACTTTCTAAGCCTAAATTTAAATATCCTACATTAATAGGATGAAAGCCATCAACATCTTTACTACTTATAATACTTTCAAGTATTAAATCTTTACAAATATGATCAGGTAAGGGAAGCTGAACCAAAATTCCATGAACACTATCATCGTGATTTAAGGTATTAATCAATGCCAAAAGTTCATTTTGTGTAGTATTTTCATTAAGATGATAAACTAAAGATTTAATTCCACATTCTTCACAGGCTTTAGCCTTAGATTTTACATAAGTTTGACTTGCAGGATTATCTCCAACCAAGATAACAGCTAAACAGCTTTCAATCCCTTTGCTTTTCAAAAATTGATTTTTTTCTTTTAATTCTTCTTTGATTTTTGCGCTTAAAGCTTTACCATTAAGCAAAGTCATTATTTTCCTTCTATAAATTTAATCACTTTTTTAAAGTAAAAATTGTATCATATTAAAACTTCATTAACAAGGTGAAACTTTGAAAATTGTTTTAATGTTTTTTTTATTTAGTATCAATCTTTTTGGTGCTGATTTTATCACTCTTAAAGAATACTCTAAAATGCTTTATGAAAATCCAAGGGGCATTAGTTGTAAAGAATGTCATGGAGCAGATGGAAGCGAACAAATTTTAGGATATTATATGAAAAATGGTATTAAAACAGCTTATAAAGTTCCAAGTATACAAAATCTTAGTTTTGAGAATTTTAAAAATTCTCTTAATCAGAGTAAAGACGCAAAATCAATCATGCCAAATTACTCTTTAACAAATGATGAAATTGTAACTTTATATAATTACATCAAGCAATTTAGCAAGGAAGAAAAATGACAAACAAAAAAGCTTTTAAAGAAGCGTGTAAATTCATCGCAGGCGGTGTAAATTCTCCAGTTCGTGCTTTTGCAAATGTTCAAAGTGAGCCAAAATTTATTTCTCATGGAAAAGGTGCTTATATTTTCGATATAGATGGAAATTCTTATATAGACTATGTTCAAAGCTGGGGGCCTTTACTTTTTGGACATTGCGATAAAGATATACAAAAAGCTTGTCAAAAAGCACTTCATAAAGGTTCAAGTTTTGGAGCTCCGACTTTATTAGAAACTGAACTTGCCAAGCTTGTTTTATCTGATTTTCCTCATTTAGAAAAGATCCGCTTTGTAAGCAGTGGAACAGAAGCAACCATGAGTGCTATTCGTCTTGCCCGTGGCTTTACTAAAAAAGATAAAATTTTAAAATTTGAAGGATGTTATCACGGGCATTCTGATTCATTATTAGTGAGTGCAGGAAGTGGTGCTGCTACTTTTAACTCTCCTAGTTCTTTAGGTGTTTTAGAAGATGTAGCTAAATACACTTTAGTAGCAAAATATAATGATATAAATAGCGTTAAAGAGCTTTTTGAAAAAAATAAAGATATTGCATGTGTTATCATTGAGCCTATTGCTGGAAATATGGGGTTAGTTCCAGCTAAACAAGATTTTTTAGAAGAACTTGCTAAGATCTGTAAAAACAATCAAACTCTGCTGATTTTTGATGAAGTAATGAGTGGATATAGAGCATCTTACCTTGGTTCCTATGGAATCAATCATATCCAAGCAGATATAATTACTTTTGGTAAGGTAATAGGAGGCGGTCTACCTGCAGCAGCATTTGCTTCTAGAGCTGAAATTATGGATATTTTAAGTCCTTTGGGTGGAGTTTATCAAGCAGGAACTTTAAGTGGAAATCCTTTGGCAATGGCTGCAGGTATAGCAAGTCTTACAAAAGCCAAAAAGAAAACCAAGCTTTATGACAAACTTGGAAAATTAGCAAAAAAACTTACCCAAGGAATGAAAAAATTAGCAGATGAAAAAGGACTTCCACTGCAAGCTTGTCATGTAGGTTCTATGTTTGGATACTTTTTCACCAAAGATCCTGTATCAAACTACCAAGATGCATTAAAATCTAATCTAGCATTATTTTCAAAATTTCACAAAAATATGCTTGAAAATGGAATTTATTTAGCACCTTCTCAATTTGAAACAGGCTTTATATGTTCAAAAATGGATGATAAAATTATAGATACAACATTAGAGGCTGTTAGGGAAAGCTTTAAAAGAATATGAGTAATATTTTAAAAGAAGAAAAAAATCACTTAGAAAATTCCAACAGCAAAAGACAAAAAATCATTCGCAAAACTCTTGAAGCTGCGGATGGTTTAAGTCTTGGTATCTCTATGGTTGTTGCTGTATTTATAGGTGTGGGAATAGGATACTTGCTTAAAAAATTTACTCCTTATCCTTGGCTTTTTTGGCTTGGAGTTTTTTGGGGGATCGGTGCCGCTATACTTAATGTTTATAAAGCTTATAAAGTTCAAGTAAAAAGCTATGAAGAATTTAAAGAAAGAGATGAGTTGATCAAAGAAAAAATTCAAAAAGAAAAGAATAAATAATGGAACATAAAAAAGCTCTATTTTGTATTTTTGCCATTATTCATTTATTTTTTTGGATCATATTTTCATCGTTAAATCATTTTAAATTAGATACATTTTTAAGCTATGAAATAGCTTTTTTTAGTGTTTTATTGATTATTTTTGCTTCTTATTTAAATTATAAAAAAGTCATTATAAAAAAATCAAAAAATTATGAAAAAGATTTTAATTTCATTTCGTCACTTTTTATCAAAAAAAAACAAAATTTATCAAAAATTATTCATTTTAAAGTTCTAAAAGACGATTTAAAGCCAAATGTTAAAGAGAAAATCCATTTTTTTGCTATGTTTTTTACTCTCTTTAAATTGATGGCTTATGTAATATTGGTTGCTGGATTTTTATTTTTACATCGCCAAGATAAATTAGATATCTTTGCTTATATTTGTGGAATTTCATCCTTGCTAGTTTGTGTATTTATTTTTATTTTATATATAAAAAAGTATGAGTCCAAAAAAAATTATTAAATCAATGACAGCACTTTTTGCTGGTATGACATTTTTATTTGCAGGTAATGCCTTGATAGTAAGCTCTATAGGTGTTATATTAAAAGAAAACGGAGAAAGTTCTTTAGCTGTTGGAGTAGTAAGTTCTTGTTTTTTTGTAGGCGCTCTTGTTGGAACTATCAGTGCTCATAAAATTATTTCTCGTATAGGTCATATACGCTCTTTTGGGCTATTTGGTGCTATTTTTGGAATTTCAGCTATGCTTCATACAGTAAGCGAAAATCTTATTTTTTGGGCTGTTTTAAGATTTTTCATAGGAATTTGCTACTATGGACTTTTAATGGTCATAGAATCATGGCTTAATGAAAAAAGCAAAAATGCCATTCGATCTAGAATTCTAGGTTTTTATGAAATTGTTTTTTATCTTGCGTTTGGTATTGGAGTTTTAATCATAGCGTTAAATTTGAGCAAACATAGTGTATTTATTCTCAGTGCAACTTTAATTTTACTTTCATCTTTACCTTTAAATCTAATTAAAATCAAAGAACCTGTTTTGCCCGCATCAAGTCCTATTTCTATACCTAAAATTTTTGATATAGCTCCCTTAGCTATCGTCACAAGCTTTATAGCTGGAATGCTTATAAATGGCTTTTTTTCTATGGCATCTTTATTTATACTTTTGCAAGGTTTTGATACAAAAGCGGTTTCTTATTTTATATTTTGTGGGGTTTTAGGTGGTTTTATTGCACAAACCATCATAGGAACTATTTCAGATAAACTTGGTCGCAAATTTGCTATTATCACTTGTGCAAGCATAGGATTTATCACTATGCTTATATTTATCTTTTTTAAACTTCACTTGTATATGCAATATTTTTTAGGAATTACTCTTGGTATAGGAATATTTTGTTTATATGCTTTAGCACTTGCTAGAGCAAATGATGTTTTAGTAAGCAAAAATAAAGGCGTAGAGTTAGGTCGTGGGGTTCTTTTTTGTTATTCTTTGGGCTCTTTGTTTGGCCCTTTAATTTTAGGTTTTTTAATGCAATATTTTGAAATCAAAGGTTTTATATGGTTTTATATAATTTCTTTAGCATTTTTAATTCTTTTTGCTATCAATAAACCAAATATTTTAAATAAAAAATTTAAGAAAAAGCCTGGAAATATGGTGATATTTGATGATTAATACTCAACTAGCAAGTCAAATTGCCAATACGCAAAAAAATGATTTAAAAGTAGATAACTCTGCTTCAAAAGATAAAACAAATTTAAAAGACAATCCAAAAGAAGCACTTGCACAAGCTTTAAAGCAAAATTTAGGTTTAAGCAAGGACGCTAGTAGTGAGGAAATACTAGCAAAATTTGTTCAAAATGAAACAGGTACCAAATTAAAAGAACTTGTTAATAAACTTTTAGATCAAATTAATGCTCAAAAAAATCCCGATTCCCCTGTACTTAAACAAGGAAAAAATTTAAATTTAGCTCCTAATTTTGCCAATGAATTAAAAACTTTAAGTACAGAACTTGCAAAAAGCGATACTTTTACACAAGTTTTAGATAGATTAAATCAAATTTTAAAACCTGCCAGTGAAATAAAAAACAATAACTTAGCTCCTTTGTTTAAAAATTCAGGCGTATTTTTAGAAGCTAAATTAAAAGATGCCCTAAACGAAGAATTACTACCCAAAAGTTTTCACTCTCTTTTAAGTACAATCAAAGGTCTTAGTAGCGAAAAACTAAGCGTTCAGATAGCCCAGCTTGCAAATACAAATTTAAGCCCAAAAGACACTTTAAAAGAATTAAAAAATATTATTAATTCTAGCAAAAATGAAAATAAGCAAATTTTAAATCAAAGTTCTTTTAAAGCACTTTTAAATTTAAGTTCTAAATTGGAAAATTTTAAAAATTATATAAGTAAAAATCCCAGTCATGCTCAAGAAAAAATCACCCCTATAGCTAATAAAATTTTAAAAGAATTAAAATCCATCAAAAATGATTTTTTCAAAGCTCTTAATAAGCCAGAAAATTTAATGATAAAAGATCCAAACATCCTTAAGCAAACTGCTACCGCCTTTGAAAAACTTGAACATACTTTAAAAAATATACTAGGCAATCAAGCTTCTAAAATACAAGATAAAGAAAATATTTTAGAAAATCTTTTAAGTAACAAAGAAAATATGAAAGAAGAAAAACTTAATCATAACACAAAAAACCAAGATGAAGAAAAACATATAAAAGCATCAAAAGAAGAAACTCTCACAGATGATACTAAAACCGATATTAAGCAAGATTCAAAAAACGAAGAAAATTCGCATGCAAAAGAAACTGATATAAAAGAAGATGAAAATTTAGATTCTGATATAAAAACTCACGAAGAAGATACTCAAGATACAAAAAATGATATTCAAAACAATGAAACAGAAAATAAGCCAGACAATGATATAAAAAACTCTACTCCAAACCAAGAAAAAATTAAAGATGGAAAACAAGAAAAATCAAAAGAAAATATCAAAGAAAATCCAAAATTTTATGAAACAAAAACAGAAAACAAAACTTCAATCAATACAAATACCAACACTTCAAATCCTAACACAAACAATACGCAAAATTTAAATAATTCTCAAAATATTCAATCTAACAATAACCAAACCATGCAAAATATTTTTAAAAATCAGGAATTTATAAAACAAAATATTGTAAAAAATTTAGCATTTAATGTAGAGAATTTAGATCTAGAACAAGTGCAAGATTTAAGTAAAAATTTAAACAATCTTTCTCGTAGACTTAATGAAAGCTTGAAAGAACTTGAACCCTATACTCAAAATGCCAAGCTTAATCAAGCAGAACTTAAAAATCTCGAACACAAACTCAATCTTTCTACCAAAGATCTAGCGCAAATTAAACCAAAAACAGAACAAGATATAGCTGAATCTTTACATCATGATGTAAAATCAACACTTTTGCAAATTTCAAATTTGGCTAAAAATGAAGGCAATGAAGCTGTATATAATCAAGCTAATCGTCTTTTAGCACAAATTGAAATCAATCAGCTTATGTCTTTAGCTAATGATTCTATCAATACTTATCTGCCTTTTTCTTGGGATGATTTAAATGATTCTAAAATTATGTTTAGACGCGGAAAAAAGGATAAATTTTTTGCTCAGATTAAACTCGAATTTGCAAAACTTGGGGATTTGGAAATTCTTATTTCTTTAAATAATGAAAAATATATAGATATTAATATTATGGCAGAAAATATTGAATTTAGAAAAACCATCTATGAAAATGCCCATGAGCTTAAAAGAAATATCAATAAAGCAGGACTTTTAAGTGCAAATTTCTTTGTAGGTGATATCATAAGAAGTAAATTTGATACTAGAAATATGAAAAATTTAGATCTTGAAATGGGTATGGATAAAAAAGTATGAGCAAAATCAAAAGATCGATTAAAAAAGCTGTAGCTCTAGGCTATCAAAAAGAAAAAAACTCTGCCCCAAAAGTGCTTGCAAGTGGCAAAGGTGAAAGCGCTGCTAAAATTATTTCTTTAGCCAAGGAACACGGAGTTCCCATTAAAGAAGATGAAGATTTAATAGAAATTTTAAGCAAACTTGACTTAGGCGATGAAATTCCACCTAATATGTACAAAGCTGTAGCTGAAGTTTTTGCCTTTATCTATCAAATGGCAAATAAAACTCCTAAAAACTAATCCGCTATTTTTTCTCCAAATTTAATGCCCTGCCCTGCTTTTAAATTAAAATTTAAAATCCCTTTTTGAGAGATTAAAACTATAGTAGAACCCAGTTCAAAATTTCCTAGTTCTTCGCCTTTTTTGAAATTTAAATTTTCATATTTTCTAGTAAAATTATGAGAAATTTTAGCATTGGTTTGTATGCTTGTATCAAAATTAAAACGCATTTTTCCTACATTTTGCGCTCCTACAAAAACAAGCCAAAAAATACCTTTTTCATTTTGACATTTTAAACTCACTCTTTCATTTTTTACATACAAATTACTAATGCGTTCTAAATACTTTTCATTTACACTATAAAGGGCGCCGCTTGTGTAAGTTGCACTTAAAATTTGCATATCACAAGGGCTGTGATAACGATGATAATCTTTTGGAGAAAGATAGATATTGACATAATCAAGCCCATTTTTAAGCTCATCTTTTTCAAAGCTATCTTTTAAAAGCTCCTCAACGCTATAAGTATGCCCTTTTATAGAAAAAGCAAAATGTTCTTCATTTGCCAAAAAAGTACTTCCACACTCTAAAATTTTACCATCACTTGGACTGATAAAACCTTCTTCAAGTTTTCTTGGAATGTGCAAAGTTCTTGTAAAAAGAGCATTTAAACTCTCGTATTCACAAGGAGATTTAAATTCACTCATATCGATATTAAAATACTTAACATAATTTTCATTAATAACTTTTTGTATCATTTTAGGAAATTTAATCCCTGCTACAAAACCAAAAAGCCTCGAACTTTCTTTTGAAAAACTCATTTTTTTCCTTTTAAATTTAAAATCACTATTTCACTCGGAGCAAAAACTCTAAGACTTGGCCCCCAAAATCCTGCGCCACTACTCACATAAAGCTTAGTTTTTTCTCCTAAATTATAAAGCCCATGAACAAAACCTTGCTGAAGTTTAACTAAAAACATAAAAGGAAAAATTTGCCCTCCATGCGTATGCCCACTTAAAACAAGGTCAAAATCACTTAAATCATAAAGCAAAGCTGTTTTAGGTTGATGTGTGAGTAAAATACTAGCTTTACTTGTATTTAAATCCACTTTTATTCTTGCTAAATCAGGAGCATATAAACCCTTATCAAGTCCGGCTAAATCTCCAAGTCCAGCAATATTTATAAAACCTAAATCTAAATTTTGATTGACTAAAATTTTCATATTAGTATGTTTTCTAAGTAAATCCAAAACTTCATTGATACCATGATAATACTCATGATTTCCCAAAGCATAAAAAGTTCCGTAAGTGGAGTTAAAATCATTAAGTTTTGAGATGTAATTTTTTAAATCTTTAGGATTAGCATCAATCAGATCTCCTACTATTACAACCATATCAGGACTTTGCAAATTCACTTTAGTGATGAGCTTATCTAAAAAATTTTCATGCAAATTTTTACCCAAATGTATATCGGTAAGCATGGCAATTTTTAGATCTTGTTTAAGATTTGGTATTTCAACATCAACACTCTTTACTTCAGGTATTTTTAGAGCATTATTTATACTTATATAAATTAAAAACACACTTAAAACTATAAGAGAAAGCTCAAAAATCAAACGCAAAATAAGATTATATTTTTTATCTCTTTTACCCATAAGAGCTAAAATCAATTTAATAAAATCCCAAGCTAAAGTCATAAAAAACAAACAATAAGTCGGCGCATAAAGCATGGCTAAAATTTCATACCAAGTATCACTTAAATATTCATCTCTACGAAATATTAAAAACACAGCTTGGGCTAAAAAAAGCACAATAAAAATAAAGGCAAAAATTTTATAAAAATACTTAAAAAGAGTAATTTTCTTGATTAATCTTTTATAAATATAAACATTTGCTAAGCCAAAAATCAATAATACAATGAAAGAAAAAATTAAAAATATCATAAAAGTATTATAACCAAGTAAAATTAAATATCCGTATAAATTTTTCTGTTATAATAAGCTTTTAAATAATTTTAAAGGCTATAAAATGTACCGTTTTGCACCTTCTCCCACAGGTGATATGCACATAGGAAATTTACGCGCAGCAATTTTTAATTATATCTGTGCAAGACAAAAAAATATGGATTTTATCTTACGTATTGAAGATACTGATAAGGCTAGAAATATAGCAGGAAAAGAAGAAGAAATCAAAGAAATTTTAAATCTTTTTGGTATTTCATGGCAGCATTACTATATACAAAGTGAAAATTTAAAATTCCATCGCCAAATGGCTTTAAAACTTGTAAGCGAAAAAAAAGCTTTTGCTTGTTTTTGTACTGAAGAAGAACTTGAAGCAAAAAAAGAGTTAGCTAAAAAACAAGGTAAAGCTTATCGCTACGATGGCACTTGTGAAAAACTAGCCGATATTGATGTTTTAGAATGTGAAAAACCCTTTGTTATCCGTCTTAAAAAACCTACTCATACTATGAAATTTACTGATTTTATCAAAGGCGAGCTTAGTTTTGAGCCTGAAAACATAGACTCTTTTGTCATCATGAGAACAGATAAAACTCCAACTTATAATTTTGCTTGTGCGGTTGATGATATGCTTGAAAATGTCACTTGTATTATACGCGGAGAAGATCATGTTTCAAACACTCCAAAACAAGAACATATCCGCGCAAGCTTAGGTTATAATAAAGCTATGACTTATGCACACTTGCCTATCATTTTAAACGAAGAAGGTGTTAAAATGAGTAAGAGAGAAGCACATTCTTCTGTAAAATGGCTACTTGAAAGTGGAATTTTACCTAGTGCAATCGCAAATTATCTGATCATGCTAGGCAATAAAACTCCTTGTGAAATTTTTACCTTAGAAGAAGCTATAAAATGGTTTGATATTTCTAAAGTTTCAAAAGCTCCCGCAAGATTTGATCTTAAAAAACTCTTACAAATCAATCGTGAACATATCAAAATGATCAAAGATGATGAGCTTAATAAAATTTTAGATTTAAACAAAGATCTTGCACAGCTTGCTAAATTTTACACTCAAGAAGCAAGCACCATAAAAAAACTTAAAGAAAAAATGCAAGCTATTTTTAGCACAAAAGACTTTGGAGAGTTTGAAACAGAATGTAAAATTTTAAAAGAACTCTTAAAAGGTATTGAACTTTTTGAAAACTATGAAGATTTTAAAAATGAACTTTTAAGCAAAAGCGACTTAAAAGGTAAAAAATTTTTCATGCCTTTAAGGATAATTTTAACAGGAAATATCCACGGACCTGAGCTTAGTGATCTTTATCCTTATATTAAAAATTTTATTCACGAATTAGCAAGGATTTAATTATGGTTATAGACTCTTTTATTATTTCTATTTTTCAAGTACTACAAATTGTCATTAACATTTATACTTGGATTATTATCATCACAGCACTTTTAAGCTGGGTAAACCCTGATCCTTATAATCCCATAGTGCAAATTTTATATAAATTAAGTTATCCTGCTTACGCCTTAGTTAGAAAAATTCCAACACGCATTGGTAATATTGATCTTGCGCCTTTGATTATAGTCTTAGCATTGCAGTTTCTTGGCATTTTTCTTGGGAATATCTTAAGGAGTATATTGTGATAAAAAAAATACTCGTTTTTTTATTTATTTTTTCAAGTTTAAATGCTACACAATATAGCATAGAAAAACTCAAAAAGGAAGAAAATTCACTTGCTAAGGATTATTATATTTATAGACTTTTAGAAAAAAATAAAATCAGTAAAAAAGATGCACAAGATTTAAATTCTCATATTTTTCGCTATATAGGAAAAATTAAATCCGAACTTGAAAAAATCATCCCTTTAAAGCCTTATATCAACCCAAAATATGCTAAATGCTATACCTATACAGCAAATACTATCTTAGATGCAAATTTAACTTGTCAAAGTGTGCGCTTAAATTCATTAGTTTTTATAGCGAGTTTAAATTCCAAAGACCGAACGACTTTAGCTCAAACCTTTAAAAATCAAAGACCTGATTTGACAAATTTATTGCTAGCTTTTAATACTTCTGATCCTATGAGCTATATAGTACAAAAAGAAGATATTAATGGTTTTTTTAAACTTTATAATTATTCTAAAAAATATGACTTAGATTTAAATACAAGTTTAGTCAATAAACTACCAAACCACATTGGTTTTAAAGATTTTGCACAAAATATTATTATTAAAAAAGAAAATCCAAAATTTAGACATTCTATGTTAGGAATAAATCCTGAAAATGTAAGTGAAGATTCTGTTTTCTATTTAGGAGTCAATGCCTTAACTTATGATAAAACAGAGCTTGCTTATGACTTTTTTAAAAAGGCGGCTCAAAGTTTTAAATCGCAAAGCAATAAAGACAATGCTATATTTTGGATGTGGTTGATTAAAAACAATGAAGAAGATTTAAAAACTTTATCACAAAGTTCTTCTTTAAATATTTATAGTCTTTACGCAAAAGAACTTACTAACACACCTTTTCCAAAGATAGAAAGCCTTAATCCAAGCAAGAAAAAAAATAATTTTAACATGCAAGATCCTTTTGCTTGGCAAAAAATAAACAAACAAATTCGCGATGCTAACGCAAGTCAACTAGATGTCTTGGCAAAAGAATTTGACACACAAGAAACCTTGCCTATTTATGCTTACATATTAGAACGCAAAAATAATTTTAAAAAACATTATTTTATAATGCCTTATTATGACAATATAAAAGACTATAACAAAACAAGACAAGCTTTAATTTTGGCTATTGCCAGACAAGAAAGTCGTTTTATTCCAACTGCTATTTCAGTTTCTTATGCTTTAGGCATGATGCAATTTATGCCATTTTTAGCCAATCACATAGGGGAAAAAGAATTAAAAATTCCAAATTTCGATCAAGATTTTATGTTTAAACCTGAAATAGCATATTACTTTGGAAACTATCATCTAAATTACCTTGAATCACGTTTAAAATCTCCACTTTTTGTCGCTTATGCTTATAATGGCGGTATAGGATTTACTAACCGTATGCTTGCAAGAAATGATATGTTTAAGACGGGCAAATTTGAACCTTTCTTGTCTATGGAGCTAGTTCCTTATCAAGAAAGCCGAATTTACGGAAAAAAAGTTCTAGCTAATTATATTGTGTATCGACATCTTCTGAACGATAGTATAAAGATTTCGGATATTTTTGAAAATTTAATTCAAAACAAGGCAAATGATCTAAACAAATCTTAGCTACAAGCCTAGTCTCTTCCTTGACACTAGGAAGAGATACTTTAAAATAATCAGTATAGTTGTTTTGTATTATATATTTTAAATACTCATCATCCAGTTTTTCAATATTGGCTTTTTTATTATTGATAAAAACTTCTAAATTTTGAATTTTTAATGTATTTGGAGTAAAAGATAAAGCTAATATATCATCTTTACTTGTCTTCTCTAGAATTGGGTTTAAATAAGACATGGTTATAATGGCATTAATCTTATCTTGTGTGATTTTATATTTTTGAGTAAACATTAAAGTTTGAGATTTTAAATTTGTATCCACAATCGCCTGATCTTTTAAAGAACAAGCTCCAAGCAAAAAAGCACCTAAAATTACACTATAAATTTTCATTCTTTTTCCATATTTTTTTAGCATTATTGTAACCTTTTAACCCTATTTTTTGGTTTAAAAAGATATAATTTTACAAAAAAATTAAGAGTATATTTTATGAAACAACTTATTATAGCTTTTAGCGGGCCTTCAAATTCAGGAAAAACCACACTCATCACCAAAATAGCTGATAACTTTTTGCAACAAAATTTAAAAGTTTTAATCATCAAACATGATCCTGCTGATAAAGCTCAATTTGATTTTAACGGTAAAGATAGTTTTAAATTTTTTCAAAGTGGAGCTGAAGTCATGGTTTTAAGCCCTACAAGAACAACTTTTTTCTCTCATGAAAATAGAGATATTTTAAAAGCTTTAAAATTAAGCCCTGATTTTGACATTTGTTTGGTTGAAGGATTGAAAACTCTTGATTTACCACGCATTAGCGTATTTTGTAAAGAAATTGATGAAAGTTATTTTACTTTTTCAAACGCCATTGCAAGCTATGAAAAAATTTCTCACCCTTATCTTACTTGGCTTGATTTAAACGATATACAAGCTATTTGTCGATATATACTTAAAAATGCTAAAAATTTACAAGGAGAATTATAAAATGCAAGAAGTGATTTCTTATATACAAAAAGCGGTTTTAGAAATTTCTAACGCTTTAAAATTTCCCGATACAAGCTACAGTCAAAATCAAAATTTTACAGGCGATACCCAACTCAAATTTGATGTTTTAAGCGATGAAATCATCACAAAAACTCTAAGTCAATGTTCAAGCATTAAAGCCATCATAAGTGAAGAAAAAGACGAAATTTTAACGCTTAATGAAAAAGCAAATTTTATCGTAGCTTATGATCCTTTAGATGGTTCTAGCTTAATGGATGTTAATTTTGCCATAGGTTCTATTTTTGCTATCTATGAAGAAAAAGCAAATGCTAAAAATTTAAGAGCTGCACTTTATAGTATGTATGGAGCGCGCTTAGAACTTGTGATTTGCAAAGATCAGCCAAAACTTTATCGCTTAAATGCAAATAATGAATTTATTTTTACAAAAGATCTTAAAATGAATGAAAAAGGCAAGATTAATGCTACAGGTGGAACGCAAAAATTTTGGGAAGAAAAACACGCTAAATTTATCAAAAGTCTTTTTGATGAAGGCTATCGCTTAAGATATTCTGGAGCCATGGTAAGCGATATCAATCAAATTTTATTAAAAGGGGGTGGCATTTTTAGCTATCCTGCAACACAAGATGCGCCTAATGGCAAACTTCGTGCCTTTTTTGAAGTCTTTCCTCTAGCCTTTATCATAGAAAAAGCAGGCGGAAAAACTACAAATGGAAAAAACCACTCCTTACTTGAACTTGAATTTGATAAAATCCATGCGACAACTCCTTGTTTTTTTGGCTCAGGATATGAAATTTCAAAACTTTTAAAGGCTTACAATGAATGAAGCTAGAGATGAATTTGAGCAAGATATGGATAAAAAAAAAGAAATTTTACTTTCATGTCAAAACTCAAAAAACCTAAACTCTTGTTATAATTGCGATGAAATTTTTAACTGCCAAACTAGAAAAAATTATGTTGATGCAGTCTATAACAGTATGTCTAAGGGTAAAACCGAAGGCGGATTTGACTTTTAAAGGAAAAAAATGCGTTATATTACAACACCAATTTATTATGTAAATGATGTGCCTCATTTAGGTCATGCTTATACTACCATCATAGCCGATACTTTAGCAAGATTTTATCGTTTGCAAGGACATGAAACAAGATTTCTAACAGGAACAGATGAGCATGGACAAAAAATCGAAGAAGCTGCCAAACTAAGAAATTCCACTCCTCAAGAATATGCTGATAAAATCAGTTTTGAATTTAAAAAATTATGGGATGAATTTGAAATCACCTATGATATTTACGCAAGAACAACTGATACAAGGCATATTGAATTTGTTAAAGCTATGTTTTTAAAAATGTGGCAAAAAGGCGATATTTATAAAGATGAATACGAAGGACACTATTGTATTTCTTGCGAAAGCTTTTTTACTCAAAGTCAGCTTATCAATGATTGTTCTTGTCCAGATTGTGGCAAAAACACTACGATTTTAAAAGAAGAGAGTTATTTTTTTAAACTTTCAAAATACCAAGATAAAATTTTACAATGGTATGAAGAAAAAGATCCCATCCTACCAAAAAACAAAAAAAACGAACTTATAAATTTTGTCCAAAGCGGCCTTAAAGATCTTTCCATTACAAGAACAAGTTTTGATTGGGGGATTAAACTGCCTCAAGAAATTAATGATGATAAACATATTATTTATGTATGGCTTGACGCACTTTTTATCTATATAAGCTCTCTTGATTTTCAAAGCAAGGGAGAAAATGCTAAATTTTGGCCTGCGCATGTGCATTTAGTAGGAAAAGATATTTTGCGTTTTCATGCCATTTATTGGCCAGCTTTTTTAATGAGCGTAGATTTACCTTTGCCAAAATTTATAGGTGCACATGGCTGGTGGACTAAAGAAGGCGAAAAAATGAGCAAATCTAAAGGCAATGTTGTAAAACCTAAAGAAGTGGTTGATGCCTATGGAAGCGAAGCTTTTAGATATTTCTTGCTTAGAGAAGTACCTTTTGGTAATGATGGGGATTTTAGCGAAAATATGCTGATAAATCGTATCAATGCTGAACTAAGCAATGAATTTGGGAATTTACTTAATCGCATTATAGGTATGAGTACAAAATATTCTCAAGGAAATATTTCAAAAGAAGGTGTTTTAAAATTTTACAATGCTGAATTAAATCAAGCAAAAGAACACTTAAATTTAGCGGTAGAATTTTTAGAAAACTTACAGTGTAATCGTTATTTAGAAGAACTTTTTAAAGCCTTAAGCGTAGCAAATTTAGCCATTAGCAAATACGAACCTTGGAATTTAATCAAAGAAAACAAACACGAACAAGCTAACGCTTTAGTTGCACTTTGTACAAATATTTTAGCCAAAACAAGCCTTTTATTAAGCCCTACTCTACCAAAGTCTTGTCAAAAGGTGGCCTTAGCTTTAAATTTTGAAATTTCATCTACAAATTACGCAAAAATGATACTTGATAATGAACTTTTAGATTTTAAAGCAAATCCTTGCGAAGCTTTATTTCCAAAAGTAGAAAAAGCTCTTTTAAAACAAGAAATTAAAGAAGAACCTAAAAAAGAAGAAAGTCCTAAAATAAAAATCGATGATTTTGCAAAAATTGAAATCAAAGTCGCTAAGGTGCTTGATTGTCAAAATATAGAAGGGAGTGAAAAACTTTTGAAATTCCAACTCGAACTTGACGATAAAGAAATCCGTCAAGTACTCTCAGGCATAGCAAAACACTATAAAGCCAGTGATTTAATCGGTAAACAAGTTTGCATTATAAGCAATCTCAAAAAAGCTAAAATTTTTGGACATGAAAGCGATGGTATGATACTTTCTGCAAAAAGCGGAGATAAACTTGTTTTAATCACCCCTGAACAACTTGTGCAAAACGGTTCTTTAGTAGGCTAAAATATGCAAATTAGCAATTTAGGTGAACTTTTAAACGCGACACTCATTCATGAAGGTAGCGTTTTAAGCGTGGAAGGTTTTGCCATAAATTTAAACGAACTTAAAGCAGGCTTTGCCTTCTTTAATAACGATAAAAAAGAAATTGCCCAAGCTATAAAAAAAGGCACTTATGCCATAATTACAGAAAATGACATTACTATTGAAGATAAAGAAATTTTTTACTTTAGAGTAGAAAATCTAGAACAAGCTCTTGTAAGATTTTTACGCTTTTTTTGTGAAGATAAAGAATATGAATTTTTACTTTTTAAATCTTACGAACTAAGTCTTTGCAAGGCTTTTTATTTTAACATTTTAAAAGGAAATATTTTTGCTGATTTTGAAAAACTAATCAAAGCAAAAAAGGGTGAAATTTTTTGCTACTGTGAAGAAAATTACTTAAATAAACTTTGTGCCTATTCTCATAGTCTAAAAGATGCTAATTTTACCTTATTATCGCGATCTAGCTTCTTTTTTACAACTTTGATTTGTGAAAATTTATATTTTAAAAATCTTAATTTGCCTTTTTTTTACGCAAATAGTTTTGCAAAAATTATTTCTTTTTTAAAAGAAAAAAGTCAAAAAATAATATTTGACTTTAATAAGATTGATGATTTTAAAATTTATTTTATTGATGATAAATTTGAAATCACTCCTTTTGGTTCAAGCTCTCAAGCGTTTATTGTAAGCAACAACCAAAATACCTTTGAATTCTGGAAAGAAAAATTTAAAAACATAAAAGACTTTAAAATTGCTTCTAAAAATTCTTTATTTTGTGATTTTTCCTATAATCAGCTTTCAGATTTAAGAAAATTAAAAAATTTTAAATATTGTTTAATTCTTGAAAATTATGATATTTTTGAACAAGAATTTGAAAACAAAGAAAATCAAACCCCAAGCTTATTTTAAATTCACTCCTTCATTTTCAAGCAAAAATCTTTTTATTTCAAGCCCTCCATTATATCCTCCTATGCCATTGCTTGCAATAACTCTATGACAAGGTATAAAAATAGGAATTTGATTTTTAGAATTTGCATTTCCGACAGATCTAAAAGCTTTGGGATGATTAATTTTTTCTGCTATATCTTTATAAGTAGCTATTTTGCCATAAGGAATTTTCATTAAAGCCTTATAAACCTTTGATTCAAAATCTGTACCTTGTATCAAAACAGGAATGCTAAATTTTCTAAGCTTATGAGTAAAATATAAATCAAGTTCATATTTTGCTAAGTCAAGCAAACTACAATTTTTTTCTGATTTTTTATTATCACAAAAATCGACTCTAGTTAAAAATTTTCCATCACTATGTAAAGATAGGTAACATAAAGGCATTTTATAATAAACTTTAAACATTTTTTATCCTTCAAAGAGCTACAATTATAATAAAAAATATTTAAGGAGTAGAAAATGTCTTTTATGCAAGAATACAATAAACTTGTTGAAGAAAGAGCCGCTTTGGGTATACCACCCCTTCCTTTAAATGCAAATCAAACTAGAGAACTTTGTAAATTACTTGAAAATGAAAATAATGAAGAGCTTGCAAATCTTTTAGAAAATAGAGTAAATCCTGGTGTTGATGATGCAGCTTTAGTAAAATGTGAATTTTTAGATTCTATACTTAAAGGCAAAATCAGTGCTCCAAATATAGACAAAAAAAGAGCCTTAAGAATGCTTGGAACTATGCTAGGCGGATATAATGTTAAAGTTTTAATCGATGCCTTAAAAGATGAAAACATAGCCAAAGATTCTGCAGAAGTGTTGAAAAATATTATTTTTGTTCATGATAATTTTCATACCATAGCTGAACTTAGCAAAAACAATCCACACGCTAAAGAAGTTTTACAAAGCTGGGCAAATGCGGACTGGTTTAACAAAAAAGAAAAATTACCTCAAGTGATTAAATGTATAGTTTTTAAAGTAGCAGGGGAAACAAATACCGATGATCTAAGCCCTGCAGGAGATGCTTTTACAAGAAGCGATATTCCTTTGCATGCAAATGCCATGCTAAAGGTAAGACAAGCAGGATCCTTAGAAAAAATCAAAGAGCTTAAAAAAAGCGGTCGCGAAGTGGTTTATGTAGGTGATGTTGTAGGAACAGGTTCGAGTAGAAAATCAGCAATAAATTCTATACAATGGCACTTAGGAAAAGAAATAGAAGGGGTACCAAACAAGCACAGCGGTGGTATAGTAATGGGTTCAACCATAGCACCGATTTTCTTTAACACTGCTCAAGATAGTGGGGCTTTACCTATCATCTGTGATGTAACAAACTTAGAAATGGGCGATGAGTTTGAAATTCATCCTTATGAGGGAAAAATCATAAAAAATGGCTCTACAATTGCAGAATTTACACTCAGTCCAAACACTCTCTTAGATGAAGTTAGAGCAGGAGGAAGAATCCCACTTATCATAGGTCGTGGGCTTTGTGCTAAGGCTAGAGAATTTTTAGGAATGGAAAGTGAAAATATCTTTACCAAACCTGAACAACCTAAATCTTCAAGCGGTGGTTATACCTTAGCTCAAAAAATGCTAGGTCGTGCCTGTGGAGTTGAAGGTGTGCGTCCAGGTATGTATATAGAACCTATGACTTTAACTGTAGGCTCTCAAGATACCACAGGTCCTATGACTAGAGATGAAATTAAAGAACTTGCAAGCCTAGGTTTTAATGCAGACTTTGTAATGCAAAGCTTTTGCCATACAGCTGCTTATCCAAAAGTAAGCGATTCAAATTTACATAAAACCTTGCCCAATTTCATGACAAGTCGTGGTGGGGTGAGTTTAAAACCAGGTGATGGGGTTATCCACTCTTGGCTTAATCGTTTTGTATTGCCAGATACCGTAGGAACGGGTGGGGATTCTCACACGCGTTTTCCTATAGGAATTTCTTTCCCTGCAGGAAGTGGACTTGTGGCTTTTGCCGCGGTTACTGGTTCTATGCCTTTAAATGTACCTGAAAGTGTTTTAGTGCGTTTTAGTGGGGAATTACAAGCTGGAGTTACCTTAAGAGATTTGGTTAATGCTATACCTTATTATGCAATCAAACAAGGACAACTTACCGTTGAAAAGAAAAATAAGAAAAATATTTTTGCAGGAAAAATTTTAGAAATAGAAGGCTTGCCAAACTTAAAAGTCGAACAAGCTTTTGAACTTAGTGATGCAAGTGCTGAAAGATCTGCAGCTGCTTGCAGTGTGGATTTAAGCATAGAAAGTGTAAGCGAATATATCAAATCCAATATCTCTTTAATTGAAGCTATGATAGAAGCAGGATACGAAAATAAAGCTACCCTTGCCAGAAGGGCTGAAAAAATGAGAGAATGGCTTAAAAACCCTACTCTTTTAAGAGCAGATAAAGATGCAAAATACGCTTATATTATAGATATTAATCTTAACGACATTAAAGAGCCAATCCTAGCTTGTCCAAATGACCCTGATGATGTGGCGACTTTGAGTGAAATTTTAGCCGATGATAAGCGTCCAAAAAATATAGATGAAGTTTTTGTAGGCTCTTGTATGACAAATATAGGACATTATAGAGCTTTGGGAGAAATTTTAAAAGATAAAGGCATACTTAAAACCAGACTTTGGGTAGTACCTCCAACAAAAATGGATAAAGCGCAACTTACTAATGAAGGTTATTACAGCATCTTTGGCGCAGCAGGTGCTAGAATAGAAGTTCCTGGTTGTTCTTTATGTATGGGTAATCAAGCTAGAGTAAATGATGGAGCTGTAGTTTTCTCAACTTCTACAAGAAATTTTGACAACCGTATGGGAATGGGCGCTAAAGTATATTTAGGCAGTGCAGAACTTGCAGCAGTTTGTGCGATTTTGGGTAAAATTCCAAGCAAGGAAGAATATTTACAAATTGTCAGCGAAAAGCTAAGTGATGAGCATAAGGCAAATATCTATAGATATTTAAATTTCAATGAGATTGAAAATTTCAAACTTGAAAATTAATTCAAATTTAATACTTATTTGGATTAAATAACAAAATTAAAATTTTCAAAGGAAAAATATTGAAGTTATTATTCACTTCCTTTTGTTGTTTTGCAAGTTTAATGGCTAGCGATGCCATTAACTGCGACAACATTAAAAATAATAAAACATTGCTAAATGAAAGTTCAAATTTAGATTATTTAAATATAGCTTCAAGCTGTAAAGAATCTTTAAAAAATCAAGATTTTACAAAAAAACTCTATGCGATTTCCAATGAAATTCGCGGAAGCAATAGCTCTTGTAATGGTGTGGCTTATTTGCCCAAATTACAACAATTTGATTTTTTATTATTAAAAATAGCTATCGATCCCATCGCTTATCAAAAAACTTTAGATACACCCGAAAATTTAGAAAAAAAATATGATATTTTAAAATCTTATTTTAGATATTGGGCATATCAAAGTATAGGAAATTTTAGACTTTACAAAGCTTTTTGGAAAGAATATAACAATGCTATAGAACCTTTAGAAAAGTATTTTGAAAGTAATTTTAATTTTGACAAAGGTAGTAATATTTACTATACTAGCAATGCCTTAAACGAATTTTTAAATTGGGCTGTTGGTGAAACAAAAATTTACAAAGACATTAGTCCTTTAGCAAAAATCATGTCAAATAAAAATTATTCAGTATCTTATATACAAGATTTTATTTTTTCAAATAATCCAAGTCAAGATGATCTTACTATAGCCTTGCAAGCAGCGCTTTTAAATCAAAGAGAAAAAGAAATTTTAGAACTTTTGATTCGTTTTGGTGCTAGGATTGACGAAGGTTATGAAAGTGCTATTTTTTATGCATTGGAAAATTATGAAAATACAAACTTTTTAATCCAAAATGGAGCAAATGTTAATCAAGCCAATGCCTTTGGTAAAACCCCACTTTTTTATGCCATAGAGTTTAATCGTCTTGATATCATAAAACTACTTCTTGATAATGGAGCAAATGTTAATCAAAAATATATTAATAACAATGAAAAATTAGCATTAAGTGCGAACATAGGTTCAAATACGCCTTATTTTATTACATTTTGCGCTCTAGAGCATACTTCAAAAAATGTTTTAATGCATGCTGCGGCCTATGGAAATGTTGAAATTTTAAAACTTCTTATTTCAAAAGGAGCAAATTTTAATGCTGTTGATGATCTTGGTTTTAATGCACTCGACTTTGCGCTATCAGCAGGTAAAAAAGAAAATGCTGATTATCTAAAAAGCTTGGGTTTAAAAGCAAACGAAAATCTATTTTACGGAGGTAGTTTAGAATGAAAACCGCATTTATTACAGGAGCTAGTTCAGGTTTTGGTAGAGCTTGCGTTGAAGCTTTTATACAAGAAGGCTACAAAGTAATCGCCCTTGCTAGACGCAAAGAGCGTCTAGAAGAGTTAAAAAATGCTCACAAAGATAAGATTTACACGCTTTGCATAGATGTAAGAAATCAAAAAGAAATCTTTGAGGCTATTGAAAATTTACCCAAAGAATTTCAAGAAATTGATGTGCTTTTTAATAATGCAGGTTTAGCTTTAGGGGTAGATGAATTTGATAAATTAAACCTTGAAGATATTAACACTATGATTGATACAAACATCAAAGGATTTTTATATGTTGCAAAAGCTGTTATTCCTATACTTCGTAAACAAAAAAATGCTTATATTTTTAACTTAGGTTCGGTTGCAGGAAGAAATCCTTATTTTGGAGGCAATGTGTATTGTGGAACCAAAGCCTTTGTAGGACAATTTTCATTGGCCTTAAGAAATGATCTTAGAGGAAGCAATATCAAAGTAACAAACATTGCTCCAGGACTTTGCAAAACTGAATTTAGTGAAGTGCGTTTTAAAGGAGATATCCAAAAAGCTGATGCAGTGTATGAAAATACGCAATTTATCAGTGCTAATGATATTGCCAAAGTGGTAATGTCTATCATTAACCTACCAAGCCATATTAATGTTAATGAAATCGAGCTTATGCCGGTAACACAAACTTGGAATGGATTTTATATAGAAAGAGATGAATGAATAAATTTTTAGTTTTATTGTTTTTACCTTTAGTTGCATTTGCAAACTCCTCAGAAGCAGCTGCAAATGCTAATTTATTTGGAGTTTTTACGCTTATACCGCCTTTAGTTGCTATTGCTTTAGCCTTTATCACAAAAGATGTTATTTTGTCACTCTTTGCTGGAGTTTTAAGTGGAACTTTTCTACTTAGCCTTTCTGCAAATATTTTCAAAGCACAACATTTAGCTTTTGTAAATTTTTATAATACTGCAGTAGAATCTTTTTCAAAGATTATTTCTTATATCTTAGGTTCAACTTCTGATCCAGTAAATGCGGGAATCATTTTACAAATTCTTTGTATAGGTGGTCTTGTGGCGCTTATCACAAAAATGGGTGGTGCAAAAGCTGTAGCATTAAAATTTGCCAAAAGAGCCAAATCAGCTGTATCAGCTCAAGTTAATACTTGGTTTTTAGGGCTTTTAATATTTTTTGATGATTATGCTAATTTACTGATCGTAGGTCCAATTATGCGTCCTTTGGCGGATAAATTTAAAATTTCTCGTGAAAAATTTGCCTTTATTATCGACTCTACCGCAGCTCCTGTAGCAGGAATAGCTGTAATTTCTACTTGGATAGGCTTAGAAGTTTCTTTAATTAAAACCGCTTATGAACACATAGGCATTAGCGATATTAGTGCTTTTGGAATTTTTGTTGAAACCATACCTTATCGTTTTTATAATATCTTCATGCTTTTTTTTGTAGTCATGACTGCAATCATGGGACGTGAGTTTGGTTCTATGTACAAGGCTGAAGTGCGTGCAAGAACCACAGGACAAATTGCTCCTCTACCTAAATCAGGCACACTAGATACTGCTGAATTAGAAGATCAATTTTTAGCACCAAAAGAAGGTATTAAAATTCGTGCTTTTGATGCTATTGTTCCTATTTTTACTTTAATCATTTTAGCTATATTAGGATTTTATTTTAATGGACTTAGCACTTTAGAAGGCGAAGAACTTGCAAAAGCAAGTGCTAATCCTTTGTCTTTTGAAACTTTTAGGGCTGCTTTTGGAAATGCTGATTCTTCTGTGGTGTTATTCCAAGCTGCTTTGTTTGCTGCTATTGTAGCGATTTTTATCGGGGTGCGTCGTAAAATTTTCAATCTTAAAGAAGCGGTAGAAACTTGGATATATGGCTGGAAAACCATGATTTTTACCATAGTATTGCTTTTATTTGCTTGGTCGCTTTCAAGTATAGTAAAAGATCTAGGAACTTCTTTATTTATCACTAGTTTGCTTGCAGATAAATTGCCTGAGTTTATTTTACCTGCTACTATTTTTGCTTTTGCTTCAGCCATTTCTTTTGCCATAGGAACAAGCTATGGAACTATGGGGATTTTAATGCCTTTGGCTGTGCCTTTAGCTCATGAAATCGCCAAAATCAATGGTATGGATGCAAATGCTATGCATCATTATATGGTTATTAATATAAGCTGCGTTTTAACAGGTGCGATTTTTGGAAACCATTGCTCACCAATTTCAGATAATGTAATCCTTTCATCTATGAGTGCAAAATGCGATCATATGGAGCATGTAAGAACACAAATTCCTTATGCTTTATTTATCTGTGGCATTTCTTTAATCGCTGGATATATTCCTGTATCTTTAGGACTTAGCGTTTGGTTTGTCTTGCCTTTAAATTTCATACTTATTGCGCTTTTATTAAGACTCATCGGAAAGAAAGTTCCATGAGTCTTGAAAATTTTGGAAATTTTCTCACTTTAGATGAAAAACACTCTTTCATAAAAAAATATTTTAAAGAATTTTATACAAAGGATTTTAAACTTTTTGCCTCAAAAGATAAACATTATCGTACAAGAGCTGAACTTTCATTTTATCATGAAAACGATACGCTTTTTTATGCAATGTTTGATCCAAAAAGCAAAAAAAAGTACATTATAGAATATTTAGATTTTGCTGATGAAAAAATTTGTGCTTTTATGCCAAAACTTCTAGAATACTTGCGTCAAGATAATAAATTAAAAGAAAAACTTTTTGGCGTGGAGTTTTTAACCACAAAGCAAGAACTTAGCGTAACCTTACTCTATCATAAAAATATAGAGGATATAAAGTCAAATTTAGAAAATTTAAGCAATATTCTTCATATCAACCTTATAGCAAGAAGTAAAGGCAAAAAACTTATTTTTAAAACAGAAAATCTAAGACAAACTTTAAATATTCAAGATAGAAAAATATTTTATGAATTTAACAACGATTGTTTTATTCAGCCTAATACTGCTATAAATGAAAAAATGATTACTTGGGTGTGTGAAATTTTAAATACTCAAAAAAGAATGGATTTACTTGAGCTTTACTGTGGATATGGAAATTTTACTTTAGCTTTAGCACCATTCTTTTTTAAAGTTTTAGCCACTGAAATTTCAAAAAACAATATTAATTTTGCTTTAAAAAATTGCAAACTTAACAATACAACAAATATCTACTTTGCAAGACTTTCAAGCGAAGAATTAAGTCTTGCTATCAAAAAAGAAAGAAAATTTTTTCGTTTAAAAGATATTCGATTAGATGATTTTAATTTCTCTCATGTTTTAGTTGATCCACCCCGTGCAGGACTTGATAAAAGCGTAATTGACTTAATAAAAAAATATGAAAATATTATTTATATTTCTTGCAATCCTATCACTTTAAAAGAAAATTTAAAAGAATTAAGCCTAACACATAGAGTGGAAGAGTTTGCTCTTTTTGATCAATTTGCCAATACTCCACATCTTGAATGTGGAGTATTTCTTAGCAAGGTATAAAAAAATAATTCATTAATTTGGCCAGTATTACTATCGCGATACAAAGCACAAATACAAAAGGGTGGATAAAAGCACCAAGCGGGTTTTTCTTCTTTAATATAAAATGACAAAATAAAGAAAAAACAACTAAAGATAAAATTCCAAAAGCCAAAATAATTTTTACAGCAAAAAGTAAATTTAAAGGTTTAAAATGAAAACCTGCCAAAGCACCTCCGCTTAAAAAAAGCAAAAGAACCACAAAAGGCATTATTTTAACTCCAGTAGCACTAAAAAGACTTTTGTCAAAATTAGGGTTTTTCTTTTTAACTACACCCAAAACAAATACATCAACAAACAAATAACCTATAAACAAAATAGCACAAAGAAGATGTATTGTTAAAGTATATGGATAAAATTCTTCCATTTTTCCCTCCTTATTAAACTTCGGAATTTGCTATATTATAACACTTTTTTCATTTTTTGAATTCACTTTTAGTTAATTTTTTAATCATTTAAGATAAAATACCAAAACAAAGGTTAACAATGAACGAAAAAGAAACTATCTCTTATATTATAAATACAAGTAAAAATATTGCCATATTTGCTTTAAGTCCAGATAAGACAAAAGCTTCTTATAGGGTAGCAGAATTTTTACAAAGAAAAAATTATAAAATTTTTCCTATTTATCCTAAAGAAGAGTTTATTTTAAATGAAAAAGTTTATAGAAATTTAAATCAAATAGAAGAAAAAATCGATACACTTATACTTTTTAGAAAAGGCGAAGTAGCACTAGAAATTCTTTCTAAGCTTATTGAAAAAAATATTAAAAACCTATGGCTTCAACTTGGCATTAGTAATGAAACAGCCAAAGAAGAATGTAAAAAATTAGATATAAATTTTATACAAAATCGTTGCATTATGCTAGAATATCCACATTTTAAAACAAAGGAAAAATAGTGTTAGAGCTTAATAAAATTTACAAAGCAAAACAACAAATTTCAGGGTTTGTAAATAAAACTCCTTTCATACACTCTTCTTTTTTAAGTAATATTTGTCAAAGTGAGATTTATCTTAAAAATGAAAATTTACAAATCACAGGTGCTTATAAAATTCGTGGAGCTTATAATAAAATAGCCAATCTTAACGCTGAACAAAAACAACATGGAGTCATTGCGGCAAGTGCGGGAAACCATGCTCAAGGCGTGGCCATTAGTGCAAAAAAATTTGGCATTAAAGCAGTTATTGTAATGCCAGAATCCACTCCGCTCTTAAAAGTTTCTGCTACAAAAGCCCTAGGAGCAGAGGTGATACTTAGAGGGGACAATTTTGATGAAGCTTATACCTTTGCAACCTCTTATGCTAAAGAAAATAATCTTAGCTTTATCCATCCTTTTGAAGATGAATTTGTAATGGCAGGACAAGGAACTTTGATGCTTGAAATGCTTGATGAAATAAGCGATCTTGATATGATTATCACACCTGTTGGTGGTGGAGGACTTATAAGTGGTATCGCAAGTGCAGCTAAACAAATCAATCCAAACATTAAAATCATTGGAGTTGGAGCCAAAGGAGCTCCTGCAATGTATGAAAGTTTTCATGCTAAAAAAATCAAAAATGCAAAAAGCGTACGCACTATAGCCGATGGTATTGCTGTGCGTGATGCAAATCCTATAAATTTTAACATTATTTTAGAATGTGTAGATGATTTTATACAAGTTGATGATGAAGAAATCGCTAATGCGGTATTGTTTTTACTTGAAAAACATAAGATCATAGTTGAAGGCGCAGGAGCTGCAAGTGTAGCCGCCCTGCTTCATCAAAAAATAAATACACAAAATCGTAAAAAAATTGGCGTAGTTTTAAGCGGAGGCAATATCGATGCACAAATGCTAAATATCATCATAGAAAAAGGTTTATTTAAATCTTATAGAAAAATGCAAATTCATGTTACTTTAGTAGATAAACCCGGGGCATTATTACACCTTACAGATAGCTTAAAAATAGCCAATGCAAATATAGTAAAAATCGACTATGATAGATTTTCCACCAAGCTTGATTATGGCGATGCGATGATTTCAATTACCCTAGAAACCAAAGGTAAAGAACATCAAGAAGAAATAAGAAAAATTTTAACCCAAAAGGCCTTTAATTTCTATGAAAGTTTTTAATAACATATACGGCTTAAATAAAGCCCATTTGGCGGTGCTAAAAAGTGATTATATTGCTTTTTGGCCTCAATCTGTTCTTTGAGCTCTTTTTCACTCATTTTTCCTTCTAAAACCTTTAAAACACTTGCTACACTTAATCTAATTTGCCCTCTTAAAAAACCATTAGCTTTAAAATGAAAAATGCTAAAATCTTTATAAGCATAAGCTCTAGCAATAAAAATTTCTCTTAAAGTCGTTTTATTATCTCCTCCACTTTTGCAAAAAAACTTTAAATCCTTTTTTCCCACAAAAAAACCCAAAAGCTCGTTAGCCTTATCTAAGTCAAATTTAGGATAAAAATGTACATAAGAAGCCATAAAAGGACTATAAGAAGAATGAGAAAATATATAGCGATATTCTCTACTTTTTACATCAAATCTTACTTCAAAATCATCTTTTACTTTTTCAATTTTTTTGATATGGATAAAAGGATGGGAAAATTTATTAAGCTGTTTTTGAAGATATTCTAAATTTACAAAATGATCTCCACACTCCACACTAGCTACAGCATAGCTTGCATGTACTCCTTTATCTGTACGAGAAGCCATCAAAAGAGGTGAAACAATACCCAAATGCGATAAGACCCCACTTAAAGCATCTTGAACACCTTTTTTATGAGGCTGAGTAGCAGAACCTAAAAAAGCAGAGCCATCATAAGAAAATATAATTTTTATTTTCATCAATAACGACTCAAAATCATTTTCTTAAAACAATAAGCCGAAACAAATAAACTTAAAGAAAAAATTCCAAGGCAAGCCAAAATTGGAGGTTGAGAAAAAGAACTTAAAAGTCCAAAATATATAGCAATCACTCCAAACATACCTAAATACACATAGCCTTTTTCATAACGATAAGTAACCAAACCAAAACAAAGCGCAAAAAGCGTACTAGCAAGTGGAAACAAGGCTATAGTTGTATAAATCACAAATTCTCTTGCTCTTTGTGGATTTTCGTTTAAATCATTCCAGTATTCATAAAATTTCTTTGTTTGAAGATTGTCTGTATTAAACTGAGTATTTACTACTAAAGTGTCAAATTCTCCACTAAAAATACTTTGACCTTGCTCAAAATTATACATTTTGCCTTGATTCAAGCTAAAAGCAAAGCTATCATCTTTTCTTTGCACATGCGCTTCTTTGGCTATGATAAGTTGTTCTTTATCATCTGCTTTATGTTTAGGGCGATACATAATTATGTTTTCATACTTATCGCTATCTTGTTTTTCTATAAAAATCATCCAGTCTAAAAATTTTTGTCCAAATTCTCCTGTTTTGTAGTTAAATTTCACTTGAGTGCTTTTATAGTTTACAAAGTTATCCTGAAGTTCAAATACTATAGGTATCATTACCAAAGCCACAACAAGCATAAAAGCACTAATCAAGCTTGCAATTTTAAGGAAAAATTTTGCCAAAATCATTGGTGAAAATCCCAAAGTAAAAAGTACTATGCTTTCATTTTCCTTAGAAAGCCTAAACAAAGCCAAAGTTAAAGAAATAAAAAAAGATATAGGCAAGGTAAAAATTAAAATTCTAGGCAACATAAACCCATAAAGCTTTAAAAGATCCAAAAAACTAATCTCTATGCTTGAAGTAAGTTTTGCAAGTTGAATAAAAAACACCATAGATACAATAGCAAAAAGTACGAAAAATATAGACAAATTCGTACTTAAAAATTGATTTAAAACATATCTTAAACTAAGCTTCATTAGAATAATCCTAAGTTTTTATAAAATAAAACTGCCACAAAAGCGATATTTAAAAAGGGTATCATAGCAAGTTCTTGCTCTTTTATTGCTTTAATTTTAAAAAAAATAAAAAAAGGCAAAGTTAAAATAGAAGCTATAAGTAATACTAAAAATCCATACTCAAAACCTAAAATTCCACCTATACAAGACATAATGATAATATCAGCATCACCCAAATTTTCTAAAATTTCATCTTTTTTTCGGAAATTCATTAGAAAAAAAACCAAACTTTTTAATAAAAAAACAAATCCTCCAAAACTAAAAGCATTTAGCAAAAAACCTCCGCTAAACTCTTTAAAAATCAAAAAATGTAAAATTTCACTTTCCCTAAAGGCGCAAAAAAAAGCAAATAAAAAAGCGCTCCAAAGTAAAATTTGTGGTACGGCTTTGAGTTTAATATCAATTAAAGAAAGCAAGAAAAGATTAAATAAAAATAGAGATAAAAATAAAAAATCATAAAAATTTTGACTTAAAGAATAAGCCAAAATAAGCAAAATTATGCCTAAAATTTCATTAATTAACAAAGAAATAGGCAAATGACATTTGCAAGTTTGACATTTTGCCTTTAAAAAAACATAAGAAAAAATAGGAATAATTTCATAGTATTTTAATTTTGTATCGCAAGAAAAACAAAAAGAGCGCGAGATAAAAAAGGGCTTTTTTTCAATTATCCTACTTGCCAAACTTGTGCAAAAAGAACCCAAACAAGCCCCTAGAATTATTATGAAAAATATCATTTTCCAAAAGTTCTTTCTCTATTTCTAAATTCTTTAATAATCCTTTTAAATTCTCTCTTGGTAAGAGATGGAAATAAAGTTTCACTAAAATAAATTTCAGCATATGAACACTGCCAAAGTAAGAAATTTGAAAGCCTTTTGGCATTTCCAACGCGAAGCATCAAATCCACATCTAAAGGTAAATCCAAATTTTGCGTTAAATTTTCTTCATTTAGCTCAAATTTTTTTTCAATCACACGCTTAGCAGCTCTTATAATTTCATCTCTTGCACCATAACTTATAGCCAAATTAACACAAAGTGCGTCACAATGCTTTGTTTTTTCTTCAACTAAGGTAATTTTTTCTCTTACTTTATCTTCCAAACGCGATAAATCACCTATAGCTCTTAAACGCACATTATTTTTTTCAAATTTTTCTAAAGCTTCATCTAAACAACGATCTAAAAGTTCAAAAATAAAATCAATTTCATCTTTAGGGCGCTTCCAATTTTCCGTACTAAAAGCAAAAAGGCTTAAATTTGAAATATTTTCTTCCATGCAAACTTCCATCAATTTTTGCATAGTTTTAACTCCTTGGGAATATCCAAGTTTTGCCAAAAAACCCTTAGCCCTAGCCCAGCGCCTATTACCATCCATAACAACAGCAAGGTGTTTTAATTCATTCATTTTTCATCCTTTAAAATCAAAAAGCCTTTTAAAAACAAACAAAGGTTCAATCTTGTTTTCTTGTGATACATTAAAATCTAAATGTTCGTTTAAAAATTTTTGCACCTTAGCAAAAGGTGTAAAAACACTAACACCTTGTGAATCTATCAAAATTTTCAAAGCTCCAAAAACACTAAAATATAAGTAAATTTCTAAATATTTTGCTCTTTTACGCATTTGAAATAAGCAAGATTTATTTTCAAAGATAAAAGGAATATGATAAATATTTTCAAAACTTGCAAAAAGCATTTCTTTTAATATCTGATAACGCTCTATATCTTTACAATCTAAAAGATTTTGTATGATGAATTTTTTATAAGAAATTTTATCCTCTAAAATAGCGATTATCAAAGCCAATCCCTCTTCAAAAGGTTTGAAATTAGGACGCTTTGAAAGATGTTTAAATTGTATAACTCCACCATTTTGCATATAAAGTTCGGCTAAATATTCAGCGCCAATTTCAAGCTCTATCATGCTTTTGGTTTGAATCTTTTTGTGATTTAACAAAAGCGTATAATGTCCATAGCCTGATTTAGCTAAAACTTTCATTTGTATAGGCAAGGTAGAATTAATCATACTCATAATTTTTCACACCATTTTACTAATTCAAATGCCAATTTTTCTTTGCTTTGCAAAGTGCTTTTATTTTCATTGTTTAAAGTGATAAAATAAAGCTCATTTTGATCACTTCCAAAATAATTTTTTTGATCAATGATATTAAGGCAAACCATATCAAGTTGCTTATCTTTTAAAGATTTTTTCGCATTTTCTAAGGCATTTTGAGAATCAAATTCCATCTTAAAACCTATCTTTTTACCTTGAAATTTGCAAGTTTTAAGCAAATCATCATTTAAAGATAGGTGTAAATTTAAACCCTGTAAATGCTCATTTTTTTTAATTTTTCCTTTTGTACTTTGAGGGATAAAATCACTCACCGCAGCTGTCATAATCAAAAAGTCATGACTTAAATTTTTATCCAAAAGCTCCTTTAGATCCTTAGAACTTTCAAATTTACAAAACTCATAAGGCGTATCAAATTCCACAGAGCTTAAAAGTTTTACCCTAGCTCCTAAAAAATAAAAAGCATCAGCTATGGCTTTTGCCATTTTTCCACTTGAAAAATTACTCACACAACGCACATCATCGATTCTTTCCCTTGTGCCGCCACCTGTGATAACTACACTTTTATCGCACCAAAACTTTTCTTTTAAAAGTTCTCTTTTGGTGATATTGAAAATATCCTTAACTTCAGCTAAGGCTCCTACGCCTTCATCTTTACAAGCTAAAACTTTACAAATAGGCTCTATAATCAAAGTTTTATTTTTTTTAAGTATCTTTAAAGAATTTTGTGTGCTAAAATGATGAAACATATTTGTATTTGCCGCAGGAGCTATGATAAGAGGTTTATTTGCTGCGATTAAGGTTTGGATAAAAAGATTATCCGCTATACCAAAAGCAAGTTTATTGATAGAATTAACACTTGCAGGGGCAAACAAAACAAGATCTGCATCCTTACTAAAAGCTATGTGATTGTTTGAGTTTTGCCAACTTTCATTTTCCTCGCATAAAATCTCATCAGCCAAGGCTTCAAAACTCATTTTGCTAGCAAATTTTAACAAACCATTAGAAAGCAAAACTTTTACCCTAAAGCCTTCTTTTTTAAACAAAGAAATAAGCTCGTAAGATTTATAAAAAGCTATACTGCCACTAATGGCTAAAAGTATGGTTTTCATTTTTGAAATTTCTTATAATAATAATCTTTTATCATTTTATGCTCTGCTCTATTGATAAATAAAGCACCTTTTTCTACATTAACACTTACTGTGCTTCCTGCTGCTATGATCACTTCATCTTCGATTTTTACAGGTGCGATAAATTGCGTATCAGAACCTACAAAAACATTTTTTCCTATGATGGTTTTATGCTTTTTTACCCCATCATAATTACAAGTGATAGTCCCACAGCCTATATTAGTTCCACTATCTATCTCACAATCTCCCAAATAGCTCAAATGCCCTGCTTTTACGGTATTTAACTTCGCATTTTTGCATTCTACAAAATTTCCTATATGAGTGTTTTTTAACTCACAATTTGGACGCAAATGTGCCAAAGGCCCTACATCGCTATTTTCTACAATGGAATTTTCTATCACGCTTGAACTTTTAATGATAGAGTTTATAATCTTACTTTTACCCTCTATCCTTACATTTTCATATACTTCGCATTCACCTACAAATTCAACATCTGTACCTATAAAAGTGCTTTGCGGTAAATGAAAAATCACTCCCTGTTGCATCCAGTGTTTTTTAATTTTTTCTTGCATGAAATTTTCAGCTATACTGAGTTCAAATTTATCATTAATCCCCATAAATTCATCTTCATCTACAAAAACCGCTTTAATCATCACATCTTTTTCTTTTGCTAGTTTTACAATGTCGGTTAAATAATACTCTTTTGCCGCATTATTGTTATCAATCAAAGGTAAAAGCTCTTTTAAAAGCCTCGAGTCAATCACATAAACCCCAGAATTGCAAGTATTTATCTCTTTTTCTTGTGTATTTGCATCTTTAAATTCAACAATTTTTTCAACGCTATCGTTTTTTATCACCACTCTGCCATAACTTTTAGGATCTCTTGCTTTAAAAACTGCTAGATTTAATTTTGCATTATTACCCAACAAAGCTTCCAAACTTGTTTGCTCAACCAAAGGCATATCGCCACAAAGAATCAACACTCTTTCATTTTTAGGCTCAAACCCCCTTAAAGCTCCCGCAGTTCCTGGATAATTTTGCAAGTCTTGCTCTAAAATTTGTGTTTTTGGAAAATGTTCTAAAATTTCTTTTTCAACGCGTTCTTTTTGATGCGATAAAACTACACTTACATCATCACTTAAAGCAAAAGCCTTTTTTAAAATGTGTAAAATCATACTTTTTTGACAAAGCTCTTGCAAAACCTTTGGCTTTTGTGATTTCATTCTAGTGCCTAATCCTGCCGCTAAAATCAAAATAGAAGTTTTCATTTTTTACCTTTGTTATTAAGAAGTCTAAAAGACTATTTTAGCAGTTTAAAGTTAAAATCCTAATACCCTTAAACTAGTTTTTAGTCATCAAAAGATAAAATTTAAATTTCTTTAATAAAAAACAAAAAAAGGTTTTTAAATTTTGAAAAAAATATTATTATTTTTACTTTTAAGCATGAGCTTATTTGCTGCTGAAGCAACTATCCCTACAGTAAATTTAAGCTTAAGTGCACCCAATACACCTAATCAGCTTGTTACTACTTTAAATATAGTGATTGTTTTAACCATACTTGCACTCGCTCCAAGTATAGTTTTTGTTATGACTTCTTTCTTGCGTCTTATTGTGGTATTTTCATTTTTGCGACAAGCTATGGGGACGCAAAGTATGCCACCTAACACTATTTTAGTAACCTTGGCTTTAATTTTAACTTTTTTTATCATGGAACCTGTAGCTACAAAATCTTATAATGAAGGTATAAAACCTTATTTAGCAGAAAAAATAGGCTATGAAGAGGCTTTTATAAAAGGAGCAAAGCCTTTTAAAGATTTTATGCTTAAAAATACTCGCGAAAAAGATTTAGCCCTTTTTTATCGCATACGCAATCTACCCAATCCCAAAACCATAGATGATGTTCCCCTTACGGTTTTAGTTCCTGCTTTTATGATTTCAGAGCTTAAAACTGCTTTTGAAATAGGGTTTTTAATCTACCTACCTTTTTTAGTCATAGATATGGTTGTAAGCTCAGTTTTAATGGCTATGGGTATGATGATGCTACCTCCTACTATGATCTCTTTACCTTTTAAACTCTTAATTTTTGTATTAGTGGATGGATGGAATTTGCTAGTGCAAAGGCTTGTGGAAAGCTTTGTAACCTAAGAAGGAAAATCCTTCTTAGAAAAAGAATTCTAAATTATTCTTTTTAAAAGTATCTTTAACATCTTTAAGATATTTTTCTCCTAAAGAATCAAAAAGCCCATCTTTTTTGCTTTCTGCAATAAATTCATCAAGCTCTTTTTTAAGTTCTGCATTACCTTTTTGGACTGCTATACCCCAAAACTCAGGATTTTCTTGAAAAGGTGCCAAAATGGCTCTAGTTGTATCTTGATGTTTTTGCCAAGTGCGATAAATCGTAAGTTGATCATAAAAAAATCCATCAGCCTTACCTTGAATCACTTCCAAAATAGCAGCATTTTCTTTATCAAATAAATTAATAGTTGCATTTTTTAAATTTTTAACCGCATATAAATGCCCTGTAGAACCACGCTTTAAAGCCAAAACTTTGCCCTTTTTATCTAAATCTTTGATATTTGTAATATCAGAGCTCAAAGGAGCTAAAATAGCCAAATTTGCCTTAGCATAAGGAATGCTAAAATCCACCACTTTCTTTCTCTCATCGGTAATTGTCATAGAAGACATGATAAGATCTATCTTGGCTGTTTTTAAAGCAGGTATTAAACCATCCCAAGCGATATTTTTTACTACAAGTTTATAGCCGTTTTTCTTTGCAAAAGCTTCTAAAAAATCCACACTAATTCCACTTGCTTTGCCTGTTTTATCGCTCATTTCAAAAGGCGGATATCCAAGCTCCATTCCTACAACCAAATCTTTTGCACTCAAATTTAAAGCAAAAAAAGAGATAAAAATCAAAATAATTTTTTTCATAATTTCCTTTCAAATTTTTTTGTAAAAAAATTATACTAATTTTATCTTATTTTGTTATTAGCAATTTGCTTCAAACTTAAAAAATTAATACTTCCTAAACCCTAGTTTGTCCTATAAGATTATTAAGTCTATCCGCTATAGAATCAGCAAAAGAATTTATACTTTCATTACTTGCTTTCCAACCATTAGCTTTTGCTTGATTAAACTGATTATCAAACCAAGCTCCACCATAACCTATGCTTGCATTTTGCCAAGTAACTCCTTTTTCCATTGCATAAATACCTGCATCAAGCCAGCCATCTTGTGCATAGCCTTTTAATAAACTTGCAAAATCAACCTTACCTGTCATGATATCATCTAAGGAAGTTAATGATCCATCAAAGCTTTCTTTAGCCATAGCTTCAGCATAAGACTTAGCTATAGGATTTAATGTTGCACTACCTTCTCTTGGCAATACACCCGTTGATTTTAAAAAACTCATAAACAAAGCTTCTTTAGAGTAGCTTCCATCTTCATTTTGTGGATAAACTGACATATCAGGATTAAAAGTATCTATTGCAGTGTCTTTATCTAAATTTTGAGTTTGCATACTTTGCGGAGTGAAATTTAATGGTTGTAAGCCTATATTAATATGTCCAAACATTCCTAATTGTTCTGCTTCATTATATTGCTCTTGTGTATTATAATAGTTTGTTATTGTTAGCTTATTATAATTTTTCGGCATAATACCTATAGTTTTAGATGATAATTCACTAATTCCCTTAGGCATAGAATTTATATCTGCTTCAGTGAAACTTGTTTTATTGGTATCATTAAAAGTATGATTAACAATTTGATTAAATTGATTATAGTATTGTTTTATGGTATCAGCCATATCGATATTGGTAAAATAGCGAGAAATTCCTAGCTGTTCTTTTATGTCTTGATATTGTGCTTCATTAAAGTTATATATCTCATCCAAAGTAGATTTATGTATCTTAAAATCTTCAGGAAGTCCTGCAGCTTTGTTAAAATCTTCTCCCATATAACCATCTTTATCTACACTATAACCATAGGCTGTATTGGTAGAAGTATTACTTATATCTGCTTGTTTATATTTTAGAGTATAAATAGAGTTTTTAAATTCGCTAGATATATCATAATTAGGAGAACTTGTCTTACTACTTGTACTAAAATTAGTGTTATTGCTAGTATTTGTTGTATTAGTAGAATTTAATACTTCACTTCTTGCTAGAGTTTGTGAATTTGCATTTTGAATTTCATTTAACTTACTAGCATTTTGTTTTAAAAAAGAATTAGCAAAACTTATTTTGGAATTTTCTTTACTTTCTTTATTGGCTTTACTTTGTGAAAGTATAGAATTATAATTTGAGTTATCACTGATGCTAAAGATACTCATATTAATTCCTTAATTTAGATTTTTTTGCCTTCAACCTAAATATATTAAAATAATATAAGCAAGATCTGTTCCGTTTTGGGGTGGAGTTATTTTTCTAAATAAATTTTTAAAGCCCTTTCATAGTCTTCTTTAGTATCAATCCCCATGCTTGTTGTTGAAATTTCAAGCATTTTGATTTTTTTACCATTTTCTATAGCTCTTAATTGCTCTAATTTTTCCGCTCTTTCAAGTGCAGAACTTGATAAAGAACAAAATTCCCTTAAAGCTTTGACACTATAAGCATAAATGCCTAAATGCCCTTTAAAACTTTCCTCGTAATTTTCTCTTTCATAAGGGATTTTAGCTCTTGAAAAATACAAAGCATACCCTTCTTTATCACAAAGCACTTTAACCAGATTAGGATCCATAGCTTCTTCTTGAGTAATTTTTTTATAACAACTCGCCATAAAAGCTTTTTTATCCAAGCAAGAACTTGCAAATTCTTTAAATTTTAATAAATTTTCACATTCTATAAAAGGCTCATCAGCTTGGACATTGATAATAATCTCATCATCTTTTAAAGCTAGTTTCTTACAAGCTTCATTAATCCTATCCGTACCACTTTCATGATCTTTGCTTGTTAAAACCGCATTTAGACCATATTCTTTAGCGATACTTAAAACCTTTTCATCGTCTAAAGCTATACAAACTTCATCTACATTACTTACCCTTCTTGCAGTAGCCACAAACATAGGCACTCCACCTATATCACATAAAATTTTCTCATGAAAACGACTTGATTTTAATCTTGCAGGGATAATAATCATTTTTGCATCCAATCTAAAATTTCTTTTTTTATATTTCTGGCTTCAAATACCTTTTCATCGCTATTTTTCAAATCAAATAAAGCCAAAATTTCATCTTTAACTTGGACATTAAACTCTTTAGCTATAAATTTTAAATCTTCTTTTTCATTCTTAGAATCCCTATCATATAAAGCTTTTATCATACTTGGAGTAAATTTTGTCCATTCTGCTGTAGAAGTGATAATGCTAGGTTTTAAAGGATCAAGCATTTTAAAACAAGTTGCGGTATGCGGATCGATTAAAATCTTGCTTTGTTTGATAAATTGCATACATTCTTCATCGGTGCAAAAATCCGCCTCAAAATCTTCTTGCAAACTTTGTAATTCTTCTTTTTCAAGTTTAAAATATCTCTCATTTTTTAACAAATTCATCAGTTCTTTAGTTCTTTTATCTTTAAATTTCGCAAACAAAAGTCTTTCGATATTAGATGAAATAAGTATATCCATAGCTGGAGAAATAGTCTTCTTAAGACTTTTTTCACGCAAATCATAAACGCCCTGATTAAAAAATTCACTCAAAATATTATTCGCATTTGAAGCGATTTTGATTTTTGAAATTTTAGCTCCCATTTTTTTAGCATAAAAAACCCCTAAAGCATTGCCAAAATTTCCACTTGGAACGATGATTTGTACTTCTTCTAAAAACTCATTAAAAAGTTTTAAACTCGCATAATAATGATAAATAATCTGAAATAAAATACGCCCAAAATTTACAGAATTAGCTGCACAAAGCTCATAATTTAAAGCTTTAATTTCGTTTTGAAAATCTTTTGAAAAAAGCAATTCTTTTAAAGTGCGTTGCGCTGCGTCAAAATCCTCATCTATGGCAAAAACTTTCAAATTATCCTTATCTAAAGCTTGCATTTGCAACTCTTGAACTCCACTTGTGCCACCTTTTGGATACATACAAGCTACTTTAACATTTTTTGCATTTTCAAAACTTTTTAAAGTTGCAGGCCCTGTATCGCCACTTGTAGCACAGATAATTAAAATATTCTTATCCTTTGAAAATTCGCTTAAAAGCACGCCAAAAGGCTGTAAAGCCATATCTTTAAAAGCTCTTGTAGGCCCATGCCAAAGCTCGTTAATATAGGTTTTTTCAGAGATTTTTTGCAAAGAAATAGGTGTATTTTTATCATCAAAGCTTTCATAACTTTTCAAAGCCTTTTTAAAAAGCTCTTCTTCGCCAAAACCAAAACTTTCTATAAGCTTTAAAGCAAAATCTTTATAAGATAAATTGGCATATTTTTCTCCTTCAAAAATAGGTAAATTTAAAGGCGAATAAAGTCCTCCTTCTGGAGCGTTTGGGTTAATCAAAGCTTCCTTAAAGCTTGATACATTATTTACATTTCTACTCTCGACCAATTTCACTGTTCAAACTCCTTGATATAAGTTTTTATTTTTTCTCTTAATGAATCTTTTAATTCTATATTTAATTCTATAATTTGACATTTAAAACCAAAATCTTTAACTTTAACAAAATCCTTAAAAGTAAGCATTAGTGTATCGCAATTATGTTTTTTTAGCAAATTTTCTAATTCTTCTTTTTTAAACTCATAATGATCTTTAAAAAAATAACAAGCCCTTGCTTTAATAAAATGCTCATACAATCTAAAAGGTTTAGCAATAGCAGTTACCAAAACAGCCTTTGGATTTTCTTTTACAAAAGAATAACGCACAAAATCTCTACCTTCTAATGCAATAAAATCAGCCCTTTTTTCATAAAATTTTGGCAAACGATAAGCTCCACTTGGTAAAGTAAAATTAAAATAAGGTTTGATTTTACTTTCAAGTAAAATATCAAATTTTTTAATATGAAATTTAGAAAAAGCATCATCAAGTACAACGATTTTAGCTCCCAATTCAAAAGCTTTTTCAATACCTTTTACTCTATCTTCGCTCACAATCACACCTTTGATATTTTCTTCAAAAGCATACTCCATAGCTTCATCGCCACTTTGTGTTAAGGTGCATAAAATTTCATTTTGATTTTTAACAACAAACAAACCTTTAGACTTTCTTTTATAGCCTCTAAGTACTATAAAAACGCCATCAAATTCCCTTGCTATAGCTTTGCAAAGCGGGGTTTTTCCATTACCCCCAAAACTTAAATTACCAACGCTAATAACAGGTTTTTTAAAAACTATTTTTTTACGAAAAAAAGTATTTAAAATCGCAAAAAAAGCATAAAACACACTTAAGGGAAAAAGTATAAAAGCAAGGCATTTTTGCCAAAAATTAGGCTTAAAAAAATAATTATCAAGCCAAAGTTCATAATTTTTTTCTTCACTCATTGTTTAAATTTCCAAAATTTCAGGCATTTTTCCCTTAAAAGCATTTTTTTGCATGCGATTTTTTAATATAGCAATCAAAGAAGGATCAAGCGTTCTTAAAAGTTTTTCATCATTAGTTTCTAAGGCTTTTAAGCCTTCATCGATTTTTGCATAAGAAAAACCTAAATCCCCCTCATCGCTTTGATTTTCCCAAAGATCCGCACTTGGAGCTTTTTTAATAAAATTTTCATGCAAGTTAAGGTATTTTGCTAAGGCATAAATTTCACTTTTATAAAGCGATCCTATAGGATTAAAAGCACAAGCTAAATCCCCATAAATCGTACCATAACCCAAAAGTAATTCGCTTTTATTAGAAGTGCCTATGACTAAAGAATTTTTCAAAGCAGAATAATCATAAAGCAAACTCATTCTAATACGAGCTGCAAAATTTCCTAACGATACTAGAGTAGTATTTTCACTTTGCTTTATAAAAGCATCTAAAATGCTTTGAATTTCTATGATTTTATATTCAAGATTTAAATCCGCACAAAGCCTTAAAGCATCTTCAAGATTGGCTTTATTTGAAATTTGAGTTGGCATTAAAAGAGCAAAAACATTCTCTTTTAAAGCTCTTTTACAAAGCGTTGCTACCAAAGCAGAATCAATCCCGCCACTAAGCCCCAAAACCACACCTTGACTTTGAGAATTTTTCACTTTTTCTTGTATAAAATCACACATTTTTTCCGTAATCTTTTGCCAATCCATAAAGCTTGCCTTTTAAAAATTTAATGTATAATTATATTTATTTAAGGCAAATTTTTCGTTAAAGAGGTAAAAAATGCAAATTATCAAACAAGCTTGTGGAGTTTATGAAACTAATTGCTATATTTTATTTACCCCAAAGGGTGAATTTATCATTGATCCAGGAACTGATGCACTTTTATTTATCAAACAACATGTAAAAAATCCTTTAGCGATTTTAAATACTCACGGGCATTATGATCATATTTGGGATAATGCCAAGGTTAAAAAAGAATACAACATCCCCATTTATATTCACAAAAATGATGCTTTTATGCTACATGATGATTTCAATCAAGGCTATGATTCTAGCGATGCGGATTTTTTAGTAGATAATGAAGATATTTTAAATATTTGCGGAGTTGATTTTAAATTTCACTTTTTACCAGGACACACACCAGGTTGCACTATGATAGAAATTGTAGGTAAAAATATCATGTTTAGTGGAGATTTTTTATTTTATAGAAGCATAGGAAGATGGGATTTTCCTTATTCAGATGCAAATTTAATGAAACAAAGTTTAGAAAAAGTTATGACTTACAAAGAAGATTTTAAACTTTTACCAGGACATGGACAAGAGACTACTTTAAAAGAAGAACAAGTCCATTTACCCTCTTGGCTTAGATACTTTTAAGGTATATTAAAATGGAATTAGATCAAATTTTATTATATGCTTTTATTTTTTTAAATCTTTTTGCCCTTTTTGGTTTATTTTTGGGAAATAAAAAGAAAAATCAATTTAACGATAAAAAATTTTATAAAATCTGCCCATGTAAAAAAATGGCAGAAAATGGATCTTTAAGTACGATTTGTATTTATTCAGCTGTGGGAGGATTTTTTTACAGCGTATTATCTATAGGTTTTGTAGGTTTTGGCAATTGGACTTTAAATTTTATTTTTTTACTTGCATTATTAAGTGTTTTTTTAGGATGGAAATTAAAACTTGATTGAAAAATATTTTTAAGAAAAATCCATTGATTTTTCTTAATTTTTATTTAAAAGTTGTACCACCATCAACGATGAAAGTATGTCCTGTTACCCAACTTGCCTTACTTGAACAAAGAAAAAGACATGCTCCAGCCAAATCTTCAGGCTGCCCCATGCGATTTAAAGGGCTTAAATTTATAGTAGCCTGTTTTACTTCTTCATAATTTGTAAAAGCTCTTAAAGCATCAGTTTCAATAGGCCCACCACTTACGACATTTACACGGATATTTTTTCCCCCAAGTTCAGTAGCCGCATATCTTGCCATAGCTTCTACGGCAGCTTTTGCTGTGCCATGACCTGAATAATTTTCTATATACACTAAATTTCCTGTAGATGAGATAGAAATAATGCTTCCACCCCCTACTTTTTCCATTCTTTTAGCTGCTTCTTGTGCGCCCACAACAAAAGCATTAACTGTGGCTGTAAAGATGTTATTAATTCCTTTTGGTTTTAATTTCATAAATTTAGTATAACCACCTACAACCGCACGTCCTGAAATGATAGCATTTGAGATGAAATAATCCACTCTATCAAAATCCGCATCAATTTTTTCAAAAAGTTCTTTATAAGTTTCAGGTTCTAAAATATTAAATTCATAAGCTCTAGCTTTGATTTTATAATTTTTCTCCAAATCTTGTACCATTTCGTCAGCAATTTGTGCATTAGAATTATAAGTAAAAGCTATATTTGCACCCACTTTAGCAAATTCATAAACTATAGCCTTACCTATCCCACGAGTTCCACCGCTGATTACTAAAGTTTTTCCTTGAAATTCTGTATTCATTAAAATCCTTTGATCTTATATTTTTTCATCACTTCTTCAATTTTAGCAAAATTTTCCTTACTTGGAGAACAAAGAGGAAGTCTAAACTCCAAACTTTCTATCAATCCAGCTATATGCATAGCCGTTTTAATAGGAATAGGATTACTTTCGCAAAATAAAATTTTATTGATATTATAAAGCTCATCATTGATTTTTTTAGCTTCTTTATAATTTTCATCTAAAGCAAAATGAGTTAAAGCGCTAATCATATCGGGTAATAAATTTGAAGTTACTGAAATCACTCCCTTTCCACCATTTGAAAGTATAGGATAATTGATCGCATCTTCTCCCGAAATAAGCATCATTCTAGGTTCGTGCGCAAGCAAATCCACACACTTATCGATATTTCCACTCGCTTCTTTTACTCCATAAATATTTTCACAATCTCTAAAAAGCTTGATAATAATATCTGTTGAAATTTCACAACCTGTTCTTCCTGGAACATTATATAAAAGCACAGGAATATCTACACTTTGCGCAATAGCCTTATAATGCTCATAAAGTCCTTGTTGTGTAGGTTTATTATAATACGGTGCCACACTTAAAATCCCATCAGCACCATGTTCTTTAGCAAATTTAGCCAAACCCATTGCCTCATGAGTTGCATTACTTCCCGCACCTGCTAAAACCTTAACCTTAGTTCCTTTGCAAGTTTCAACGGCTATTTCTATGCAAGTTCTATGTTCTTCATGGGTTAAAGTTGCACTTTCTCCTGTTGTTCCTACTGGAACTACTGCATCGATGCCATTTTCTATTTGTCTTTTAATCAATCTTGCATAACTTTGCTCATCAACTTTTCCATTTTTAAACGGTGTAATAAGAGCAGTCATCGCCCCAATGATAATATTTTTATCCATTTGAATCCTTTCTTAGAATTACCGTAGTTGAATTTTCTTGAATAAAATATTTTTTAGCACAAGAAATCAAATCTTTTAATTCCAAATTTTGTATATCTTTCTCATAATTTAACAAAGGATTGATATCTCCTCTTGCTAGATATGAACCATAAATATTTGCCACTGCACTAGCATTGTTAAGCGAGAAAATAAAATCACTCTTGACATTATTTTTCACTCTTTGCAAATCTTTTTGAGAAATTTTACCCATTTTAAGTTTATCAATGATTTTTAAAAGCTCTTTTTCTACTTTTTCTGCATTAACATTGGGGTTACAATTACAAATAAAAATAAATAAATTTTCATCTATACAATCATTAACATAAGCATAATAATCATTGATTAAATTTAATTTATCAATCAAAATTTCACTCATTAAAGAACTTTTCCCACTTCCTAAAAGCTCGGATAAAGCATTTAAGGCAGGTATATCTTTGTGCTTGAAATTTGGAATTTTATAAGCAAGGGCTAATAGTTCAGTATCTGAGTTTTTATGCAAATATATTCTTTTTACTCCATCTTGCTTAGGCTCTTTTGTGTGAATTTTAGGTATAGTCTTAGTATTTTTAATCTTTTCAAAATGTTGTTTTGAAAGCTCAAAAACTTCTTTACTTTCTATATCACCACTTACAAGTAAAATCGCATTTTTAGGTTGATAGTAAATACTGTGAAATTCTTTAATATCTTCGATACTCCAATTTTCTATATCTTTAAAAAAACCTATAGGAGTCCAATGATAAGGATGATACATAAATGCATGATTAAAAAGTCTAAAATAAAGATATCCTAAAGGGTTATTATCTGTTCTCCATCTACGCTCTTCTAAAACCACTGCTCTTTCAGGCTGAAATTCTTCATCTTTTAAATTTAAATTCGCCATAAGTTCCGCAAAAAGCTCTAAAGCTTTATCTAAATTTTTCTTCGCACATTTAATATAATAATGAGTATAGTCAAAACCTGTGCTTGCATTATCCACACCACCAAAACCTTTAACAATCTCATCAAATTCGCCAGCTTTTAAATTTTTAGTACTTTTAAAATTTAAATGTTCTAACATATGAGCTATGCCACTTTTTCCCATGATCTCATTTCTTGAACCCACTTTATAAAAAATATCAACGCTAATCACATCGCTATTTTTATTTACAGGCAAAGCATAAATTTCAAGCTTGTTTTTTAATTGAATTTTTTCATAAGCAATCATTTTAAATTTACCCCAACAGCTTCGCTAATGTGTAAAAAACCATCTTTTCTTAAAAGTTCTATAAGATTTTGATTGATATTTTTTACCAAAGAAGGACCTTTAAAAATCAAAGCTGTATAAACTTGCACTAAATTAGCCCCATTTTTAATACGCTCATAAGCAATATCAGCACTATCAATCCCTCCACTTGCAATAAGCAAGGTTTTGCCAAAAAGAATTTTAGCTACTTCTTTGAAAAAAATACCACTTTTTTCCGTAATCAGTCTTCCACTAATACCACCAAAGGTACGATTATTATCTAGCAAGCTATAATCAATACTAGTATTGGCCAATATAAACCCATCTGCACCTTTTTTAATGGTATTTTCACATAAATTTAAAGCATCATCTATTTTCATATCAGGAGCAATTTTTATCAAAATAGGCTTAGAAGTGATTTTTTTGGCTTCTTCAAGCAAGGTATTTAAAAAATCATCATTTTGCAACTCTCTTAAATTTTTAGTATTAGGAGATGAGATATTAACGATAAAATAATCACACAAATCCTTAAAATCTCTAAACAAAGTAAAATAATCCTCCAAGGCTTTGTCATTTGGAGTGATTTTATTTTTCCCTATATTTACCCCTAAAGGCAAAACAAAAGGATAAGTTTTTGCAAGCCTTAAAGCAATCTTTTCAGCACCTTCGTTGTTAAAACCCATAGCATTTTGTATACTTTCTTGTTTTACAAGTCTAAATAGACGTGGCTTTTCATTGCCTTCTTGAGGTTTTGGAGTAAAAGTTCCCACTTCTAAAAAGCCAAATCCTAAAGCACTCAAAGGTCTTATCATAGTGGCATTTTTATCAAAGCCTCCTGCTAAACCTACAGGATTATTAAAATCAAGTCCAAGTAAATTTTGCCTTAAACTCTCATCATCAACTATATATTTGTGTGCTAAAAAACTTAAAGCTCCTGGAAAACTAGCACTTAAAGCCCTTAAGCTATATTCAACCAAAGCATGTGCATGCTCAGGGTTTAACTTAAAAAGTAAAGGTTTTATCATTTCATAAGCCATTTTTTAATCCTTTTTGAAATTCTAACTAAAATTAACTAAAGCTAGGCTTTGTTTTTTCTTTGCTTTTAAATTTTTGATACAAAGAACAAGTTTGCAAAAGCTCTTCATCTTTACCTATTGCCAATACCTTACCCTTATCCAATACTACTATTTTATCCGCATTTTCTATAGTGCTTAAACGATGTGCAACCACTAAAATCAATCTATCTTGTTTTAAATTTTCTATAGTTTTAACTATTGCTTTTTCACTTTCATTATCCAAAGCTGAAGTTGCTTCATCAAAAATAAGCACATCAGGATTTTTATATAAAGCTCTAGCGATTGCTATTCTTTGTTTTTGCCCTCCACTTAAGTTCTTACCATGTTCTTTCACTTCAGCCCAAATCCCGCCCATTTCTTTAACAAATTCATAAGCATTGGCCAATTTTAAAGCTTGGATGACTTTTTCTTCTTCTAACTCTTCGCTATAAGCAATATTTGCAGCAAAACTATCATTAAAAAGATAAATATTTTGCGTTACAAGTCCTATTTTAGCATGTAAGCTTTCTATGGTAAAAGTGCTAATATCTTCTTGATTGAGTAAAATTTTACCTTTTTGCTTTTCATAAAAATACATCAAAAGATTAATAATAGAAGATTTACCACCCCCACTTGTCCCTACAAGAGCAAGCATTTGCCCTTTAACAAAATCAAAATTTACGCCTTTTAAAACACTTTTATGCGGGTTTTCATAAGCAAATTCAACATTTTCAAAGCTAATTTTTTCAATGTTTTTTAATTCTTTGCTTCCACCTTTAATTTGAGGTTCTAAATCCAATAAATAAAAAGTTCTTTCACTTGCCGCAACAGCACCTTGAAGTTTTCCATATAAAGACGAAAGACGCTTTAAAGGAGTATATATCGCAAAAAGTGCCGAAACAAAACTGATAAAACTTCCCACACTCATAGAACCATTGATAACCTCTCTACCCCCTACAATAATCACCACAGCAACCCCAACAGAACCCATCATATCCATTAAAGGACTTGTAAGTGCATCAATACGTGCGGATTTTAGGTTTAATTTACATAAAGTATCATTATGCTTAGCAAATTTATCACTTTCTTTTTTTTCATTATCATTAGCTTTGATCAATTCAATATTTGAAAAAATTTCACCCAAATAAGAAAGTAAATCCGAATTTGTTTCTTGTATATTTCTTGCATATTTTTTAAGTTTTTTAGCAAACCATACCAAAGGAAAAATAGCTAAAGGCAAAATCACTAAAGCAAAAAAAGCCAAAGTAGGACTTTGATACAAGACTACCGCAAGCAGTCCTATAGCAGTTAAAAGCTCTCTAAAAAAATCAGGAATAATGTTTGATACTATGCTTTGAAGTGCATTAATATCATTAGTACAACGACTTACAAGCTCTCCGCTTCTATAGCGTTTAAAAAAATCCATATCCAAGCGTAAAACATTTTTCAAAACCCTAGCACGCAATACTCTTAACATATCTGTTCCTATAAAGGAAACATAAAAACTTTGTAAATAAGTTCCAAGATTTTTAAAAAAATACATCAATACTAGCAAAAAAGGCACTGTATAAAGTAAAGCTTCATTTTTTTCAACGAAAATATAATTTAAAATAGGCTCTAAAGCATAAAAACTTCCAGCAGTTCCTCCGCTTGCTAAAATCATACCGAAAATAGCTATAGCAAATTGTTTCCAATATCTTTTATAAAAGGGCTTAAAGCGTATTAAAACCTCTTTTAAATTCATCTCATTATGCATTTATTTTCTCCCAAATTGTTCCATTTGGAGTATCTAAAAGAGTGATTTTTTTACTATTTAATTGCTCTCTTATTGCATCAGCTGTGTTAAAATCTTTGTTTTTCTTAGCCTCAGTTCTTTCTAAAATTAACTTTTCAATCTCTTCTCGTTCTTCTTTGCTTACACCCCATTGAAAATATAAAGTTGTATCCATAAAACCAAAGCCAAAAATTTTAGCTAGCTCACTTAAAGCTTCTTTGATATTTTGTTTTAAAATTTTATTTTTGCTTTCTTTATCCAACTCTAAATTTGCACTACTGATAAAATCATCCAAAAGAGCTAAGGCTTTAGAAACATTTAAATCATCATTTAAAATCTCTAAAATTTGCTTAGTAATTTCGCTTTTTATTTCAATATCATTTAAAACATCAAAATCAGAAATTTCACCTAAATCCAATCTTTTTTTAAGGCGATAAAATTTATCTAAACGTTTTTTAGCATTTTCTAAATCCGATAAAGAATAATTAAAATGAGATCTATAATGAGAACTCAAAAGATAAAATCTTAAAGCCTCGCCCATAAATTCTTTTAAAGCATCTTTTATAAAAAAACTATTATTTAAACTTTTACTCATTTTTTCGCCATCGATTTTTACAAAACCATTGTGAAGCCAAATATTTGCTAATTTTCTCTTACATCCACAACGACATTGCGCAGCTTCATTTTCATGATGAGGAAAAAGCAAATCTATCCCTCCAGCATGTATATCAAGAGTATTTTCAAAAATAGAATCAATCATAGCAACACATTCAGTATGCCAACCTGGACGCCCTTTGCCAAATTCACTTTCGTAAAAATTTTCATCAAATTTCCAAAGCGCAAAATCGCTTTCATTTCTTTTTTGCACTTCATTACTTAGACGAGAGATATTTTCTTCTAAATTGCGATTTAATAGGCTTAAATATTTTTCATCTTTACTTGTATCAAAATAAATTCCATCTTCTAGAGTATAAACAAACCCATCCTTAGCAAGCTTTTTAATCAAATCAAGCATAGCTGTTATATAATGCGTTGCACGAGGTTTAAAATCAGGATCTAATACATTTAAAACCCTCATATCCTCTTCATAACTTTTGATATAAAATTCCGTAATTTCCTCTAAAGTTTGACCACTTTGAGCCATTTTTTTCAAAATCTTATCATCAATATCTGTATAATTTCTAGCAAATTTTACCCTATTGCCCTGAGCAAGTAAAACCCTACGCAAAAGATCAAAACAAACACTACTTCTTGCATGTCCTAAATGTGCATCATCATAAACCGTAGGTCCGCATAAGTAAATACTAATATCTTTTTTATCAAGTTTTATTTTCTCTTTTGTTACACTGTCTAATAATCTCATTAAAAAACTCCTTTAAAACTTGTAAAAATTCCTATAAAAAAACTTAAAATATAAGGTTTAATCAAAATAAGTAAGATTGCAAAAACAATCAAAGCAACTATAACCAATAAGCAAATTTTAATAGATATTAAAGCAAAAAATTTCTTAAAACCAAATTCTTTGATATTAGCTCCAAGCAAATAAAAAGCACTAATAGAGCTTGAAAGTGCTACTGCAATAACCTTTAAACTTTCATCTTTAATCAAAAATATAAAAGCCATAGAACATAAAGCACTGATAATTAAAGATTTTACCGCGATCCAAGCTGCTGTTTTTTGTTTAAATTTTGCATAAAGCCACAAAGAAAAAAGCTTTTGCAAACCAAAAGGTAAAAGCCCTATAAGATAAGCAATCAAAACATAAGCCGTAATTACACCATCTTCGTGAGTGAAATTTCCTCTTTCAAATAAAAGTTTTGAAATTTCCAAAGCAAACACAGAACCTACAATACTAGAAGCAATAAGCAAAATGCTTAAAAGCGCTAATGCTCTTTGCATAAATTTTAAAGCTAAATTTTCTTGACCACTTTTTAAATGTTTTAAAATTTTTGGAAAAGAAACTTGAGTTAAAGCGATAGCAAAAAGTGCAAGGGGGAGTTGGAATACACGATTTGCATAATAAAGATAAGAAATACTCCCACTCATTAAAAAACTAGCTATGGTTGTATCAAGCAATGAGCTAAATTGAGTCGCAGAAGAACCTAAAACTCCATGAAAAAAATTGCCATAAAAACCTTGTAATTTCGCCTTGGCTTTTTTAAATTTTACACTTAAAGCCATAGCACGGATTACAGGATTGTTTTTTAAAACAAGCAAGTGTAAAACAAGCTGTGCCACCCCACTTAAAACCGTTGCATAAGAAAAATAATAAAGTGTATTTTGCGGTGCATTTTTATCCACAAAAAAGGCAGCTATAACAATACTTAAGTTAAATAATGCCGCAGAAAAAGAGGTAATGAAAAATTTTTGTCTATAATTTAAAATAGCTCCTAAAAAAGTAACTAAAAAAATAAAAAACAAATACCAAAAATTAATCGCCACCAAAGGAGCCGCTAAAGCTATAGTATCTGCGTTAAACCCAAAAGCAAAAAGCTTAGTAAAAAAAGAGGAAAAAAAACTTACCAAAAGACAAAATAAAAAAACTATAAGGCTAAATTGCATCATTACACTAACGCAAAAAGCTCCCTTTTTTTTCGCTTTTATAAAATTAGGCAAAAAACTTTGTCCAAAAGCCCCTTCTGCAAAAATTCTTCTAAAAAAAGCGGGCATTTTTAAAGCCACAAAAAAAATATCACTATAAAGCCCTGCTCCTAAAAAAAGCGCTATTAAAACATCTCTAGCAAGCCCTAAAATTCTTGAAAATAAAATTCCTAAAGCATTGATAATAAAATTTTTAAATACTAAACTCTTCATTAAATTTTTTCATAAATTTCAAAATATAAAGAGAACTATTTTAACTAAAATTGATTAAAAATTGACTATAATTACATTCTTAATTTTTTACAAGGGGAAAGTTTTGGCTTTGGATGAAAAAATTATTGCCTATACAGAAAATCCAGCTCGAGAGCTTTTAAGCGTAGCTTCACGAACAAACCTTAGCTTAAATGAGCTTGATTTTAGTTTATTGGCATTTTCTACACAATATCGTTTTGGAGATTTAGAATGGGAAAAAATCTCTGAAAAAGAATTAACTCTTTTTGATAAAGATGAAATTTTTTTAAAAAATGATCTTCAAATCAAGCAAGAATACAAAATAGAAATTTTCCATGGTATAAACCAAAGCAAAGCATCTCAAGCAGTCAAACTAGTTGCGAATAAAAATTTAACCAAAATAGTTGCTCAAATTGATTTTACAAATTTAGACTTTCATGAAAAACTAGCACTAGAACTTTTGCAAAATATTTATAAAAAGATGTTGAAACTTAAATTTTTAATAGGTATCCGCATTTTTGATTTTAAGAAAAATTTAATGTCTTTTTGCAACCAACATAAAAACACCCCTTTAAATAAAACTATACAAATTACCGTTGCACAAGGTATTGATCCTATAGAAAGTCAAGATGAATCCCTGATCTTGACTTATAAAGAAAAAACCAAAAACTACACTATCGATGAAAAACGCTCAGGTATTATTGTTGTTGATGAAAATGAAGTTGTTTTAAAACACGCCAAATTTAAACAAGGTAAAGAAGGAAAAGACTTAAATTTACACACCTTAAAAGTTTTAGCCGCAAATGAAAATAAAGTTAAATTTTCTTGTTCTTCGGCTTTTAAACAAGTAGAGCAAGATGGATACACAGAATATATAGCTTTAAAAAAAGGTTATGTAGTACAAGATGGTGAAAAATTTGATATTGCCAATGAACTAGATTTTAATGGGGTAGATTTTAAAAATATAGGGATTATAAGAGCTGGACTAGACAAAAATGTCAAAATCAATATAAAATTTCTTTCAGAAGTAAAAGATGCTGTAAATTCTGGTGTTGGGATAGAATGTGAAGAATTAAATGTAGTCGGAAGCGTAGGAAGCAACACTCAACTTAATGCCACCAAAATGAAAATTGAAGGCACTACACACTCTAAAGCCAAAATTCAAGCCAAACAAGCCTATATAAAAACTCATAGAGGATTTGCAGAAGCCGAAATTTTAAATATAGATTTGCTCGAAGGTGGAACAATCAAAGCCAAAGAAGTGAGAATTAAAAAAAGCTTAGGTGGAAATATACAAGCTGATAAAATCTATATAGAAAATTTAGAAAGTAATAATTCTTGTGTGTTTTTTGAAAACACCACAATAGAACGCATTAACGGGGATAACAATAAATTTCATGCTAAAATTAAAACTCTTGATAAAAATTATGATGAAGAATTTGCGATTTTAGGAGAGCAAATTTCTAAGTTAAATCATAAAATAAATAAAATAAGACAATACATTTTATCAAGCAAAAATGGAATTTTAAGCATTGAAAAAAAGATAACAGAACTTAAAAATCAAGGTCAAAATGTTCCTGTACAATACGAAAAAGCCCTAAAAGATTTCTCTTTACAAAATCTTGAATTAAATAAACTACAAAATGAAGAAAAAGAACTTCTTGAACGCAAAAAATCTTTACAATTAGAATTAATCAATTTGCAAAAAATGCTTTTTGAAGCAACTTTTATAAATAAAAGCGGCAAATGGACTGATATGAATGAAATCAAATTTTCACTTCTAGAGCCTAAAGAAGATATTTTTTACTCTTCATTTGTTAATGAAAGTGCTAAATTTATAGGCATTAAAAAAGTCATACAAAACAACCAAGAAAGTATAGAAATACATAAAAAATTAGATTATGAAGAAAAGGATATAGCATGGTTGTCGGCATCGAAGGAATAGTCACAAAAAAAGAACCTACTTTTATCATTGTTAAATGTGCTAGTGGTTTAAGCTATGGGATATTTATTTCGCTTTTTTGTTCTGCTAAAATTCAAACTCAAGAAAAGCATGAGTTTTTTATCACTCAAATCATCAAAGAAGATTCTAATAAATTTTATGGCTTCTTGGATAAAGATGAACAAAAAATGTTTGAAATGCTTTTAAAAGTCAATGGAGTGGGTGCAAATACTGCTATGGCGGTATGCTCTAGTCTTGATGTAAATTCTTTTTACAAAGCGTTAAGTTTGGGCGATGAAAGCGTGCTTAAAAAAGTACCTGGCATAGGTCCAAAAAATGCAAAACGCATTATAGTAGAACTTTCTGACACAAAAACCAAACTTGAAAATGTAAGCGATGATAAAAGCGAAGCCTTAGCCGCACTTCTTACTCTAGGCTTTAAACAAGAAAAAATCATAAGTGTTTTAGCAAGTGCTCAAGCAACAAACACAAGCGAACTCATCAAAGAAGCTCTTAAAAAACTAGGATAAAGGAATAAAATGAAATTTGCAATACTTTTTGGCGGAAATTCTTATGAACACGAGATCAGTATAGTAAGTGCTGTAGTACTTAAAAAAGTTATCAATCAAAATTTAGAATTTGTTTTTTGCGATGAAGAAAGAAGATTTTATCACATTCCAAGCGAAAAAATGAATTCTAAAACTTTTAGCACCAAAGCTTATAAAAATGAAAAAGAACTCTTCATCAAACAAGGAGGTTTTTTTAGCAAAGGCTTTTTAAAAGAAAATAAACTAGAGTGCGAATGCGTGATCAATCTTATCCATGGTAGAGATGGAGAAGATGGAAAAATTGCGGCTTTATTTGAGTTTTATTCTATTAAATTTATAGGACCTAGGCTTGAAGCTAGCGCATTATCTTTTAATAAAGAACTTACCAAACTTTATGCCAAAAGCGTTGGAGTAAAAACACTTGATTATACCATGCTAAGAAAAAACCAAAACTCTAAAGAAAAGCTTAGTTTTCCTTGCATTATCAAACCTGCAAGACTTGGAAGTAGTATAGGTATTAGTATAGTAAAAGATGAAAAAGATTTAGAATACGCCAAAGATGTAGGTTTTGAATTTGATAATGATCTTGTAGTAGAAGAATTTAAAAACAATATCAAAGAATACAATCTTGCAGGATGTATGATCAATGATGAGTTTGTTTTTTCCATCATAGAAGAGCCAAAGAAAAAAGAATTTTTAGACTTTGAACAAAAATATCTTAGCTTTTCAGGACACAATGAGCTTATAGAAGCGGATTTAAGCGAAGAATTAAAAGAAAAACTCAAAGACAGTTTTAAAAAGATCTACAATCCTTTGTTTAAAGGTGCTTTAATACGCTGCGATTTTTTTATACTGGATAATGAAGTATATTTAAATGAAATCAACCCAAATCCTGGTTCTTTGGCTAATTATCTTTTTAAAGATTTTAATACCACTTTAAACGCTTTAGCTGATCAAATTTCACTTGAAAAAATGATAAAAATCAATTACAACTTCCTTCACTCCATCAACGGACAAAAAGGAAAATTATAAGCTTTTAAGTCAAAATACGCTAAATTATACATAAAATTTAGCGTATTTTAGGAAGAAAAATGCTCTCTTTTAAACAAGATGAAATTTACACTGCCACCGAAGTGGTAAGAAATTTTAGCCCCATTATGGAAAAACTCAAAAAAAGCGAAAGTGGAAAAATAGTTATTTTAAAAAATAACAAATTTGAAGCTGTAATGCTTAGTATGAAAGAATTTGAACGCTTACAAAACGCCATGCAACTTTTAGAAAATATCTACAAAAATCAAAAGGCTTAAAATGGCTCAAACACAACTTTCTTATAAAAACAAAACTTATCAAATTTCTTATGAAATTTTAGGCGATCTTGCCTTACCGCAAATACTTATCTTGCACGGCTGGGGAGCCAATAAAGAACTTATGAAGCAAAGTTTTTGTCCTTTTTTGAAAGATTTTTGTCAAATTTATATGGATTTGGCGGGTTTTGGAAATTCAAGCGTGGAAGAAATTTTAAACACTCAAGATTATGCCAATATCACAGAACTTTTTTTAAAGCAAAAAAAACTCGATGTCTGTTTTTTCATGGGGCATTCTTTTGGTGGAAAAGTAAGCACCCTACTCGCAAAAGAAAAAGACACTCTAATCTTACTTTCAAGTGCAGGAATTTTGGCTAAAAAATCCCTAAAAGTACGTTTTAAAATCCGTATTTTTAAAATTTTAAAACTCTTTGGTTTTGGAAAATTTTATCGCTATTTTGCTAGTAAAGATGGAGCAAATCTTAGTCCTATAATGTATGAAACCTTTAAAAGGGTTGTTGATGAGGATTTTAGTGAAATTTTTGCCAAGCAAAAGGCTAAAAGCTTGGTTTTTTGGGGGAAAAGCGATGAAGCTACGCCTTTATATTGTGGCGAGAAAATGCATCAATTTTTAAAAAATAGCACTTTTTATCCTTTAGAGGGAGATCATTTTTTCTTTTTAAAACATTCTGCTTTCATAGCTCAAAAAATTAAGGAAATTTAAATGCTTATCAATACTCTTTATTTTATTAATTCTTTATTTTTTAATTTTTGTATAGCTTTTTATCTTATGAGTGCTTTACAATGGTATTCTTATAAATTTAAACGCGTGTTTTTTCATTATCATAAACCTTTGTGGCATTTGTATTTTTTATTTATTCCTTATTTTTTATTCTTAGCTTTTCCTTTATACTCTTTGGCATATTTTGCATTGATCCATACTCCAATTTTGTATTTTTGGAACAAAGGTATAGATAAAAAGCTTGTTTTTACAAGCAAGGTTAAATGGTTTTTTGTTTTTGTTTTTGTTTATAATGCTATTTTTGCTATCCTTGCTTTGCGTTTTTCTTTTCTTTTTAATCTTTTTAGCCTTCCTTTTGCTTTATTGAGTCTTAAAATTTATGAGTTTTTTACAAATTTATATTATAAAAAACAAGCCAAAGCCAAACTAAGAGCCAATGAAAATTTAAAAATCATACTCATTACCGCAAGTTTTGGAAAAACAAGTATTAAAAATTTTCTATACGAACTTTTAAAAGATGACTTTAAAAGCTACAAAACACCACGCTCTGTCAATACCTTGCTAGGTATAGTTGCTGATATCAATACCAATTTAAGCCAAGATACTCAAATTTACATAGCTGAAGCAGGTGCTAGACTTAAAGGCGATATTGATGAAATCACTCGTTTTTTACAACCTCACATCAGCATAGTAGGAGAGATAGGCAATGCACATTTAGAGTATTTTAAAAGTGTTGAAAATATCCGCTCAACCAAACTTGAAGCCTTAAATTCCAAAAGATTAGAAAAGGCTTTTTTACACTCTAGCACCCAAAAAGAAGAAGATAAACTCATCAGCCTTTATGATGATAAATTAAGTCTTATTCATTCAAGTCTTGAAGGTTTAGAATTTAAAGTCGATATAGAAAATAAATCCTATGATTTCAAAAGTCAAATTTTAGGGGATTTTAACGCGCAAAATCTTTGTGTTTGTATACTTTGTGCTCATTATCTTGGTATAAAACTAGAAAAAATTCAAAAGCAAGTTTTAAATATAAACTCCGTAGAACATCGCTTGCAAGTGCTTTCAAGAGAGCCTAAATTTATCATAGATGATGGTTTTAATGGAAATTTTAAAGGTATGAGCACAAGCTATGAACTTTGTAAAAGCTATAAAGGACGCAAAGTTTTAGTAAGTCCTGGTATAGTGGAAGTAAGCGAAGAAGAAAATATAAAACTTGCTAAAATCATTAATGAGTGTTTTGATCTTGCTATCATTAGCGCACAAATCAATGCTGAAATTTTCAAAAAAGAGTTAAAAATAAAAACCATTATACTTAAAGAAAAAAGCCAGCTAGTTCAAACTCTAGCTAAAGAAACAAAAAACGGAGATTTGATACTCTTTTCAAACGATGCACCTAGCTTTATGTGATTCGCATAAGTATTTGCAAATATCATCATTTTTAATTTGACTTCGTGCAAATACTTCTTTAAACCCTAGTCTGCCCTAAAAGATTATTAAGTCTATCCATTATAGAATTAACATAAGAATCTATACTTTGGCTACTTGCTTTCCAGCCATTAGCTTTTGCTTGATTAAACTGATTATCAAACCAAGCTCCACTATAACCTATGCTTGTATTTTGCCAAGCAACTCCTTTATCCATTGCATATATATCTGCATCAAGCTAGCCATCTTGTGCATAACCTTTTAATAAACTTGCAAAATCAACTTTACCTGTCATAATGTCATCGAAATCTACATTAGAGTATTTTGGAATACTTTGTTTGGCAACATTAAGATTATAATTCATTGCTTGCGGTGCAATAGTTGTATTTTTTCCTGCAACCATATAACCACCTTCTGATTTTAAAAAGCTCATAAAAAAAGCTTCTTTAGAATAACTTCCATCTTCATTTTGTGGATAAACTGACATATCAGGATTAAATCCACCTTCCATTAAAGCTCCTTGTGATAAACTTTGAGTTGATATATTTAATTTTTGCGGATAAAAATCAATACCCATCATTCCCATTTGTATTGCTTGAGCTTCATGAAATTCATCATCTGTTTTAAAAACATTAGTTACTTTTGTGTTAGAATGATTAACTAGTCCTAATGCATTATAAGGATTGGATTGATCTGAAAAATCTAAACCTTTATAGCCAACAGAAATATAACCCTTAGGCATAGAATTTATATCTGCTTCAGTGAAACTTGTTTTATTGGTATCATTAAAAGTATGATTAACAATTTG
>NZ_RYYF01000036.1:0-228 GCF_004378955.1 Campylobacter sp. US55 | reverse complement strand
TTTAAATCGTTTGTATTTGAAATATTTGATTTAGGATTGTTATAAATTAGAGTAAGATTATTAATATCTTGTTTAGAGCTCTTAGCATAATAATTTATACCTTGGAGTTTTTTATAAGTAGAATTGCTTTTATCATAAAGTTCGTTATCATTAAAATAATGTTCTGGAATATTGAAATTTAGATTATCTGTAGTGTTTTCTTAAGTGGTTGCAAAAGCATTGACACTT
>NZ_RYYF01000035.1:0-229 GCF_004378955.1 Campylobacter sp. US55 | reverse complement strand
ATATATGAAAATTGCGCTAAAAGTCCTAAATTAAAATGTCTGTGTTTAAAAACATGTATAGGCTTAGAATCATCTTTTTGTTTATAATCATCACTTACCGCACTTCCTTCTGGAAGCTTATTTAGAACAAAAGCAATTAAAATCAAAATAACAATAGCAGCAATTCCTACATAAACAAGCTGAACATTACCCATATTGGCTAGCAATGCAGCTTCGATTTGCTCCGCAC
>NZ_RYYF01000034.1:0-240 GCF_004378955.1 Campylobacter sp. US55 | reverse complement strand
CTTACAATGCGTATGTTTTCATCGATACTTGAAAAAAGCATCTTTTCAAGACTACCATTAACATGGATAATTGTATCAATAGGCTTTGGATAAGAAGCTAAAACCTGACAAATCATTTCGAGTTTGGCTTCGTTGGTTATGGTTACGATTGCTACTGCGCATTCTGTTATATTGGCTATCTTGAGTGTTTCTTCTTGGGCAGCATTGGCAAAAACGACATTTTCACCCCGACTTATGCCA
>NZ_RYYF01000033.1:0-244 GCF_004378955.1 Campylobacter sp. US55 | reverse complement strand
ATGGTTTCCATGGTACTTCTCACGCTTTTGTGAGTGCTAGGGCAGCCCAATTACTTGGAAAAAATAAAGAGGATTTAAACGCAATTTCAGCACATCTTGGAAATGGTGCGAGTGTTTGTGCTATTGAGGGAGGTAAAAGTATAGACACTTCCATGGGTTTTACTCCTCTTGAAGGGCTTGTTATGGGAACTCGCTGTGGTGATTTAGACCCTGCAATTTTGCCATTTATTAGCCATCTTAAGGG
>NZ_RYYF01000032.1:0-253 GCF_004378955.1 Campylobacter sp. US55 | reverse complement strand
GCCATATCTTCTTTAATTTTTCTTTGGTTTTCATAGCTTGAATTAGCTAAATCAACTTGATTTTTAACCATTTGAATTTTTGCCACTTCTAACTGAATAGCATTGCCAACATCTGTGCTTTCTTTAATATCTTTGGAATTTACTAATTTATCTTGCAATTTTTGGAGTGTTTGACTAATCGTATCCATTTGTTTTGAAGCTTGATTATAGGTTTCTACTTGAGCAGCATAAGTGATTAAATTCATTTTACAAA
>NZ_RYYF01000031.1:0-264 GCF_004378955.1 Campylobacter sp. US55 | reverse complement strand
AAAGTGCCCGGAAGTCTCTTTGGGGAAAAGATAGCCAATACCCTAATAGTTCCTGTTTCGATTTGAGGTACAAGTTCAGCTATGCCTGCGCTAATCACATCAATATGATTTCCTAAAAGAGAAGTTAAAGCATCTCCTCCTCCTTCAAAAGCCACATAGCGTATTTTTTTTACATCGATATTAATAGTTTTTGCAAGTAATGCTGTTTGCATCCAGTCTTGTCCTCCTATTGAACCTCCCGCACCTATACTAATAGAATTTGGG
>NZ_RYYF01000030.1:0-314 GCF_004378955.1 Campylobacter sp. US55 | reverse complement strand
ACCATAGAAAATAAAATGGTCGGTGCTGTTAAAATTGTTGAAAATCATTTATCTTATAAAATAGGGAAAAAAATTATTCATTCTAAAGGGCTGATAAATATTCTATTGCTTCCATTTTCAATTATATGTATTTATTTTAATCATTATTTGGAAAAATATATATATAATATATCTATTAAATATAATCCAAATTCTAAAAGGATAAAATTAGAGGAATATAGTGATTATGATGAGGCTGTGAGAATACAAAACTATTTATCTTACAAAATTGGAAAAATATTTGTTAAAAATCCTTTTTTGTTTGCAATTAGATT